>NZ_MJIQ01000089.1:0-37343 GCF_001878775.1 Acinetobacter sp. AR2-3 | reverse complement strand
CTGTTGATGAGACCTATGATATGTCTATACAAAGGGCACGGCAACCACCGAGATCTACACGCGTAAGATCGTCGGCAGCGTCAGATGTGTATAAGAGACAGGAGTAGTGAAAATTAAAGCACAAAAATATCCAAGAAAATGCCAGTCAATTTCTTAACTGACTGGCATTACCCTGAATGGGTGCTTTTTTATGATGTTTGCTCAAAAAAATGTCCAAACTACCAGGTACGTGGATCCCAAAGTTTAAAAGGTGCTTTTAGCTGTACATCCAATGATGGATCATAAGCAGTCGGTTCAATTTTTTGGGCTTTTTTACGAATCTGGCCAGTTTCCTGATCTTGTGCCACGAAGTTAAAACTGTCTGATTTTAGCTGAGTAAAAGCAATTTCATTCAGACCAACTTTTTCCGGCATCAGCATGAGTGGCCCTGAAACACTCCGGCGTGTACTGATATTCTCTTCATCATATTTAATAAAATAAGACTGTCCCGCTTCGACAGTAAAATCCAGATATTTAGGTTTCTGGAAATGCAGCGCGCCTAGTGGTCGACTGGTACTCAAACGATAGGTCCCTGCAGGCACTTCAATCCAGTAATAATGGTTGTGCAATAAGCTTGGAATATGTTCTTGATTGATAAACAGGCTGGCAGCGACAATTTCCTGACGATTCCATTTAGAATCGGGCCGGTATAAATACACGATGGCGGCTTCATCATGCTGCGGTTTCACCGTCTGAAACTGGTTGCCCTGCTTTTGATTGACCCAACCGCCAATGGTGAACATGCCGATACGATGCTGCTCGACAAAGCCCGGTTTTTTTTCAAGATCGATATTTTTTAAAGTGCTGAGTGGCTGTGTAGGCTCAACGACGGCTTTCTTACCATGACACCCCAGCAATGCCAAACTGCTGATGAGTACAATTGCGACTCCACGCATGCTTATCCCTCACTGCGTCTTTATTCTTTTGTATGCAAGTGCTTTGCGATTTGTTTTTTATAAGTTTTAGGCATCCACGCCTAGTGAATCAGATTAACACCGAGCTTTATTTTTGGAAATAAAAAACGTGCGAAAACACGGAGTTTTCGCACGTTTCGGACGAATAGCAATTAAGCGGATTTGCTATTCACGACCTTTAAATCTATTTTTGTCGCAGTCTCTTGCTGATCATGTGGCTGACGCTCGGCACGGTATTCCGGCTCTGCTTCACCTTTAATCACGGCTTCATTGATGACGACAGTGCCGACATCGCTACGGCTTGGCAAGTCATACATGGTTTCCAGCAATGAATTTTCTAGGATCGAACGTAGACCACGTGCACCTGTATTACGCTCAACTGCTTTCTTAGCCACTGCACGTAATGCCGATTCTTCAAAAACCAGATCCACATCTTCCATATCAAACAGATGTTGATACTGACGGGTTAACGCATTCTTCGGCTCAGTCAGAATCTGCATCAATGCTTCTTCATCCAACTCGTCCAAAGTGGCAATTACTGGCAAACGACCAATAAATTCTGGAATCAAACCAAATTTTACCAGGTCAGTTGCTTCAACTTGACGGAACAAGTCAGACAGCTTCTTGGTTTCATCTTTTTTACGCACTTCTGCAGTAAAGCCGATGCCACCTTTTTCCTGACGCTGCTGCACAATTTTCTCAAGTCCAGAGAATGCACCACCACAGATAAACAGAATGTTGGATGTATCAATCTGAATGAATTCTTGCTGCGGATGCTTACGGCCACCTTGGGGCGGAATCGAAGCAACCGTACCTTCGATCATTTTCAATAAAGCCTGCTGTACGCCTTCACCCGATACATCACGCGTAATCGATGGATTTTCAGACTTGCGGGTAATCTTGTCGATCTCGTCGATATAGATAATGCCCTTCTGTGCTTTCTCGACATCATAATCGGCTTTTTGCAAAAGCTTCTGTACAATGTTTTCTACATCTTCACCCACATAACCTGCTTCGGTCAGTGTGGTTGCATCTGCCATGGCAAAGGGTACATCAAGAAGGCGCGCCAGCGTTTGTGCCAACAAGGTTTTGCCTGAGCCCGTCGGGCCGACCAGCATAATATTACTTTTTGAAAGCTCAACTGAATCGTCAGCTTTTTTGCCATTATTCTGCACTTTCAGGCGCTTGTAATGGTTATACACTGCAACCGACAAGGTCTTTTTTGCGATATCCTGACCAATGACATATTGATCCAAGGCCGCACGGATTTCCTGTGGTTTCGGCAAAGGACGATTGGCCCAGTCATTGGTTTCCACCTGTTGACTGGTTTGAACCAAATCTAAGCATACGTCCACACATTCGTTACAAATGTATGCGTCCTCGCCTGCAATCAGCTTCCCGACTTCAGACTGCGTTTTACCGCAAAATGAACAATGCTTTTGTCCTTGAGGATGTTCGGACATATTTACTCCACTATCTGAATCTTTAAAACTTATGGACGTTTAGTTAAAACTTCGTCCACAAGACCGTATTCTTTCGCTTGCTGAGCAGTCATAAAGTTATCACGGTCTGTATCGCGTGCTACTTTCTCGTATTCCTGACCGCTGTGTTCAGCCATTAAACGATTTAAACGTTCTTTAATAAATAGAATTTCACGGGCATGAATTTCAATATCCGAAGCCTGACCACGGAAACCACCGAGTGGCTGATGAATCATAACACGGGCATTTTCTAAGCAGTAACGCTTACCTTTAGTTCCGGCATTGAGCAGGAAGGCACCCATAGATGCTGCCTGCCCCATACAATAGGTCACCACGTCAGGTTTGATAAACTGCATGGTGTCATAAATTGCCATACCTGCAGTCACTGAACCACCTGGCGAGTTGATATATAAATGAATATCTTTATCTGGATTTTCAGCCTCTAAAAACAACATTTGCGCAACGATAAGGTTCGCCATATTGTCTTCAACTTCGCCCGTCATAAAAATTACACGTTCACGCAAAAGGCGTGAATAAATATCAAAAGAACGCTCACCACGAGAGGATTGTTCTACCACCATTGGCACTAAAGCGTTTTCAATCGTTGGAACATACATACGTTTATTTATTCCTAAATTTTTTGTGACCTAACCCATAATCACAATATGAGGGATAATCACTGAAATTGCAAAAAATTCGCCAATAAATCCATCATATTTTTTGCATTAGTTTTGTGAAAAGCAGAAATACTTTTTTAGACCTGAATATGAAAAAAAGGCGCATTGAGCGCCTTTTTTATTGAAAGCTAGAATTAAGCTTGTTGACGAGCTTGCTGCTCTTTCAATAAGTCTTCATAGCTTACAGTCGCATCAGTTACTTTAGCAGAAGCCAAAATGTAATCAACAACTTGGTCTTCTAGTACAACTGCTTCGATTTGGGCACGTTGTTGCGCATCGTTTTTGAAGTATTCAATTACTTCGTTTGGATCTTCATAAGAAGAAGCCATGTCTTCGATGTACGCTTCAACGCGTGCAGCATCTACTTCGATTTTCGCATCAGCTAAAACACGGCTTACAAGTACGCCAAGTTTTACAGATTTTTCAGCTTGTTCTTTGAACAATTCGTCTGGAAGCATGCTTGAATCAAATGCTTTCGCACCTTGAGCACCAAACTGCTGTGTGAACTGCTGGATCATTTGTTGACGTTGACGGTCAATTTCTTGAGCAAGCATAGTAGCTGGAAGTTCAACTTCGTTTGCAGCAACTAATGCATCGAAAGTCGCGCCTTTAACCTGGTTGCGAAGGCCATTCTTCACTTCACGTTCCATGTTTTTACGAACGTCAGCTTTTAACTTCTCAACGCCTTCTTCTTCAGATACACCGAAGATTTTCAGGAATTCAGCATCGATTTCTGGAAGTTTTTGTTTTTCAACAAGCTTCACAGTGATTTTGAATTGAGCTTGTTTACCAGCAAGGTTTTCAGCTTGGTAGTCTTCAGGGAAAGTTACATCAATCACTTTCTCTTCGCCTTTCTTCATACCAACGATACCGTCTTCGAAGCCAGGGATCATACGACCAGAACCTAGAACAAGTTTGAAGTCTTCCGCAGAACCACCTTCAAATTTTTCGCCGTCGATTGAACCTTCGAAATCAAAAGTTACTTGCATGTCTTTTTTAGCCATGCCTTTTGTTTCAGCCCAAGCAGCACGTTGTTTTTGAAGATTTTCAATCATCTTCTCAACATCTTTGTCATTTACTTCAGCTGCTTTACGCTCAACTTCCAAGCCGTCGAATTTCACTTCGATTTCTGGATAAACTTCAACAGTCGCTGTATATACCAGCGCGTCGTCTTTCATTTCAGTTTTTTCGATGTTTGGCATGCCCACAGCATTGATTTTTTCTTGCTGGATCGCTTCGAAAACTGTGTCACGAATAATATCGTTTACTACTTCTTGGTAGATACCCGCGCCGTATTCACGACGAACTACGTTTACAGGCACTTTACCTGGACGGAAGCCGTTGATCTTCGCAGTTTTAGCAGTGCGTTTTAAACGAGCTTCAAATTGCTCATTAATACGGCTCGTCGGTACAGAAACATTTAAACGACGGGCAACGCCCGAAACCGCTTCAGAAGTTACTTGCATGGCTTCCTCTATATATTAGGTTATAACAGGTTTATAAAAATGTGCCACATTATATGACAACATTTAAGGATATACAAAAAATACGCGCGAGTTCCAGTTTTTAAGCCCTTTTTTTATTTGAATTGCCATCTTTCCAGATGCCCAGTCAACCCAATTTAAATGGAGAAAATGTATATTTTTATTGCAAATGATAAACACTATCATTAATATCTAGTTTCTTATTTGAGCAACAATACTAATTTATTCTTCGGTTCGGGAATTTGGTCATGCATAGTTTTAGTCTTCGTCCACTTACATTGGCAATTCTTGGGGTTACAGCAACATCTGCTTTCGCAGAGACTGTGAACGAGACAGCGACTCCTACAACAACACATCAAATGTCTACGATTGTGGTTTCAGCGGCGGGTTTTGAACAAGATATTAAAAATGCGCCTGCTTCTATTAGTGTAGTAACTGCAGAAGACTTAAAGAAAAAAGGTGTTACCAATATTGCAGATGCGCTCAGTGAAGTACCGGGTGTCGACGTACGAAATGGCCAAGGCAAAACTGGTGGTTTAAATATCCAAATGCGTGGTCTGAATCAATCTTACACGCTTATTTTGATCGATGGTCAGCGTCAGAATACTTCTGGTTCAGTTGGTCCAAATGGTTTTGGTGAATTTAGTACAAGCTTTATGCCACCATTAGCTTCTATTGAACGTATTGAAGTCATTCGTGGTCCTATGTCTACCCTTTATGGTTCTGATGCCATGGGCGGTATCATTAACATTATTACCAAGAAAGTTGCATCAGAATGGAATGGTAACGTTTCTGTTGAACAGAATATTCAAGAAAATTCTGATATTGGTAATAACTGGAAAACCAGTGCAGTTGTTAATGGTCCAGTGATTCAAGATAAACTTGGTATACAAGTACGTGGCGAGTTTTTCCACCGCGATCAATCAGATCGACTTGTTACACCCGCAAAAACTATTGATGAAGGTAGCCAAGGTCGTGACCCACGTACAGTAGAAGCAAATAATTATGCTGTGGGTACAAAACTTACGCTAAATGTAAATGATAACGTCTCTACTTGGGTAGACTTTGATCATGCTAAACAACGTTTTGATAATAGTGATGCCCGTTTAGGTGAACTTTACGAATTCAACCGTACGACAGGTTTACCATCAGGGATTGGTTCATATAAAGACGAGATCAAATTCTTAAGAGATCGTATTTCTGCAGGTGTAGATGCTGAGCTTAGCTTAGGTCAATGGAAAACATTTGCAAGCTATGTTTCTTCTGAACAAGAAGGCCGCCGTCTTCCAAAAGGAAATGTACCTGAATACAATTATTATTCAGATGGTACACAAGATCGTATTTTAGAAAATAAAGACCTAACCGTTGATTCTCGTATTATTTCAACACTTGGCAACCATAAACTTACGGCTGGTGTTGAATATAAAGATGGTGAAACCATCGATAACTCAGCAGGTAATGGAGTTTCTTTTGAACAGGATTCTTGGTCTGTGTTCGCTGAGGATGAATGGAATCTAACGGATTCTCTTGCATTCACTTTCGGTGGTCGCTACGAAGACCATAGTGCTTTTGGTGGTCACTTTACACCTCGCGCATATTTAGTTTGGAACACCAATGATCAGTTGATTTTAAAAGGTGGTGTAAGTACTGGCTATAAAGTTCCAACAGCGAATGACCTTCATAATGGAATTAATGGTTTTAGCTCACAAGGCCGAAACGTGACTTTGGGCAACCCAGATCTTAAGCCTGAAGAAACCACAAACTATGAACTTGGTTTCGTTTACGACAACTTATCTAATTTCTCTTTAACTACCACTGCGTTCTTTACTCAGTTTAAAGATATTATTATCAGTGATGCACGCGTCGTTGAAAACTGTTTATGGGCAGGTCGCCCAACAGGACAAGCACCTGCAAACAACTGCATGACTGTAGGCAGTTTTGATAATCAGCAAAACTTTAGTTTTAAAGGCAATGCAGGTGAAGCTGAAAGCTACGGTGTTGAACTTAGTGCTAAATACGAAATTTCTCCAAGCTTTGATGTAAAAGCAAACTATACTTGGTTAGAGTCTGAAATTACCGAAGGTGAAAATAAAGGTAATCCTATTGAAAATACACCTCGTCATGCTTTGAACTTCACAGGAACTTGGTATGTGAATGATAAGTTCACTACATGGTTAGAAGCTGAATATAAATCTGACCGGGTACGCTTTACAGATCCTGATTTAAGCGATGTCAATATAAGTCGTGAAATTGATGCTGTCGGCAATAAGTTAAAAGCCTATGAGCTATTTAATTTAGGTGCATCTTATAAAGTCAACAATCAAGTTACTGTTTCAGGTCGTGTGAATAACTTATTGAACAAACACTTTGGCGACTATAAGTCATTTATTAATAGTGATAACGAAGTTGAAAATGCTTTCCTATATACTAAAACGACGAGTGGTTTAGCGGGTACTTATATTCCAGACCGTAACTACTGGTTATCTGTTTCATATGACTTCTAATATTTAAGTGAAAGTTATTTAAAACCCTGCCCTGGCAGGGTTTTTTATTATCGCTAAATTAGTGCTCCATGAAAAATCCATAATTTATGCCCCTCTATAGACATCATTATTCTCAATAAAAATTTAATAATCAGATTGATTTATCAATATTTATTAAAAACATAAACTTAACTATTTATTGTTATAATATTACATTTATAAACTCATTTAATATTTTCTTAAAGATCATGAATTCCCATGATAAAAAGATAAAAATAAAAACAAGAATCATTATTATTCGCATACATTTTTAGCATTCATTTATTAGGTTTAACATGACCTTCATTAAAACACGTAAAAAAATCGTTTCCTCTGCAATTGTTTCATCTTTATCAATGGTAGCTGGATCTGCGATGGCAGAAGAACAGGTGATCCAGTTAGAGACTATTCATCAAGAGGTCAAAGCTGAACAAGCACCTAGCTTAAAAGTAGATCAATCTGCGAATAGCAAATTTGTTGCGCCTTTACTCAACACCCCCAAGTCAGTTTCAGTGATTTCAAAACAGCTGATTGCAGATACACAAGTGACGACTTTAGCTGATGCACTACGTACAGTTCCGGGGATTACCTTGGGCGCAGGTGAAGGTGGTAACCCAAACGGTGACCGTCCATTTATTCGCGGTTATAACTCTGAAAGTTCCATGTATGTGGACGGTGTTCGTAATTCCACTTCACAAAACCGTGAAATGTTTGCGGTAGAACAAGTTGAAGTGACCAAAGGTTCTGCTTCTGCCATGGGCGGTGCAGGCACCACTGGCGGTAGCATTAACATGATTTCTAAAGTCGCTAAAGCGGGCAATTTTCTAGAAGGTTCGGTCGCTGGCGGCACAGATAATTATCAACGTATTACTTTAGATGGCAACAAAGATTTTGGTAATGGTATTGCTGCACGTGTTGCAGTCATGGGGCATCAAAATGAAAAAGCAGGCCAGAAAGACGGTGCAGAATATAAACGTGCCGGGATTGCACCGAGTATTAGCTTTGGTCTGGACACCCCTACTCGCGCGACTCTCAGTTATTACTACTTAAAATCGGACGATACGCCTGACTCAGGTATCCCGTATAACAACCCATTTGCTGCTCCAAGAACTGCAACAGCAACTGACTATCGTCCATTAAATGGAAATGGCAAGCCAATTGACGTTAAACAAGGTCAATATTACGGCTGGAAAGATCGTGATTTCCAAAAACAAGAAAATCAGATCGGAACCATCAAATTAGAACATGACTTAACTGACAATCTAACCATTAGCAATACTGCTGTGTATGGCAACTCTAAGAATGATTACCTTTGGACCAATCCAGATGACTCTCAGGGTAACTTTTACAACAAAGCAGGTTTTACAAGTGAATTAACAGGAAATGTTTGGGCACGTGCCAACTCACGTGTAGCAGATACTGATGCTTTTACCGACCAACTTGCTTTAACCGGTAAATTTAATACCGGTATGCTTAAACATAGTTTTAATCTAGGTGCCGAATATTCAGACCAAGAAACTGACCGTACCCAGTATATTATTAATAATGAGAATACTACGGGTAGTAAATATCAAACTTGCGCACCTGAAGATTCAATTAGCTCAGGCTGGTGTACTTCTGTACAGAACCCTAACCGTGCTCCATGGACAGGTACATTAAGTACCAATGGTGCTGACCGTTACAATATCGACAGCAAATCAAAGTCTGTTTATTTCCTGGATAATATTGAATTCACCCCTCAGTGGCTTTTAGATTTGGGCGTTCGTTGGGATGACTACTCAACTGAGCAAACCATGACTTATGGTGCACGAAATAATGCAGTTACTGGTGCAAACAATACACCGATTACAGCAAGTGCTGGCGATCAAGTGACGATTAAAAATGATAAAGATTTCATCAACTATCAAGCCGGTCTTACTTTTAAACCAGTTGAAAATGGCAGTATCTATGCAAGTTATGCGACTTCGTCTAATCCAGTCGGTGTAGATGGTGGCGATGGTTCTGAAGGGATTACAGCTGCAATTAACAACCTAAAGCCTGAAGAAGTCCGCACCATGGAGTTAGGGACTAAATGGGATGTACTCAATGACAAACTTAATCTGACTGCAGCTATTTTCCGTACAGAAAAAACCAATACTCGTGCGACCGGAGATGATGGCACCACAAGTAATATTGGTGAAACTCGTGTCGATGGTATTGAGCTAGGCGTAAACGGTAATATCACGGATAAATGGGCAGTTTCTGCTGGTTATACTTATTTAGACAGTGAGTTAGTTGATGGTGGTTATGAAAATATTGGCACTACAGCAGCTCCAATCTACATTTCCAATAGAAGTAATGGTAATCAGGTTCAAAACGTCGCGAAAAACAGTGCAACCCTTTGGACTACTTATGCAGTAACTCCTGCTTTAACCCTAGGTGCTGGTGCCGTCGCAATGGACAAAGTCTATGGTAATGCTACTAATACCAAGTTTGTACCGGGCTATGTTCGCTATGATGCCATGGCGCGTTATAACGTGAATGAAAATGTTGATTTGCAATTAAACGTCAACAACCTGTCTGATGAACGCTACTTCACAAAAGCCTATTCATCTCATTATGCGACCGAAGCAGAAGGCCGTAGTGCAGTGTTAGCAGTCAACTTTAAATATTAATTCAATGCAACCGCATAGCCTCCTGATGGGGGCTATGTTATTTTTAAAAGACGATTATTCAGGGGTTTCTCGTGCTGCATCATATTCCAAATGTACTGAGCAAAGAACAGGTGCAATATTTCCGTGAGGAGATGAATAAGATTGAGTGGGTTAATGGCAAGGTCACTGCTGGCACACTCTCTGCCACCGTGAAACAGAATCAGCAATTACCTGAAGATCATCCGCTCACTAATCATCTCAGCAATATTATTTTAGAATCTCTAGGACAACATCCACTATTTTTATCAGCAGCGATTCCACTGGATATTATTCCCCCGCTTTTTAACCGCTATGAAAATAATGAAGCCTTTGGTTTTCATGTCGATAATTCGATTCGTCGTATTCGCGGCAGCAATGAACGCCTCAGAACGGATTTATCCTGTACGGTTTTTTTAAGTGAGCCGGAAGAATATGTCGGTGGTGAACTGGTGGTCGAAGACACTTACGGTTATCACGAAGTAAAATTGCCTGCCGGCGATATGATTCTGTATCCGTCGACCAGCCTGCATGAAGTCACGCCCATCACTTCCGGTTGTCGAATTGCTTCATTTTTTTGGGTACAAAGCATGATCCGTGATGATGCAGAGCGGCATATGCTGTTTAACCTGGATCAGAGTATTCAAAACCTGAGAATGCAGCTGGGTGATCAGCATGCAGAAGTTATGAAACTGACCAATCTGTATCATAATTTAATGCGTAAATGGGCTGAACTTTAAAAGATGCCCTGACGTCAATGATCTTTGAAAATCATTGGATTTATTTTTTATTAAAATATACTGCCTTATGGCACTATTGAACGTAATAAATAACGCATTATGTCCAAATTGAGAAAATATAAAATACGATATTTAAAATAAGTGAAAATATTTTTCACCACTTAAACTTTATAAGAAAATCTTTATTACCATACGACTAAAATCCATAAAAATAGCAAAAACTTTTCGGGATAAGTGGATTAAACTTTAAATTATAAGTAAGGCATTTAGTACATTTGGTGAAGCTAAACCACCAATATTTAGACCATATTTCAGGTTTGAACCAGACTGTCACTAAAACCCAATGAATAGACAAAATCTATGCCGCTGACCCACGCACCGCTTTAACCAAGATTACGGTACCCAAGTTAGCATAAGGAGCTCTCTCATGATGTTGGCTGATCCAAGTAAAAAATACCGTCGCATGTATCAACGTGTGGATTTACCAGACCGTCAATGGCCGAACAATGAAATCAACAAAGCGCCAATCTGGATGAGTACCGACCTGCGTGACGGTAACCAAGCGATCTTTGAGCCAATGAACATGGAGCAGAAATTCAAGATGTTCCAGATGTTGGTGAAAATCGGTTTCAAACATATTGAAATCGGCTTCCCGTCAGCATCTCAAATTGACTTCGATTTCACCCGTAAATTGATTGAAGAAGGTCATATTCCAGATGACGTTTATATCGAGGTCTTGGTTCAGGCACGTGATCACTTGATTCAACGTACCTTTGAATCTTTACAAGGTGCGAAACGTGCCATTGTACATATCTATAACTCTAACTCGCCGACATTCCGCAATAAAGTCTTGAATGTTGATGTTGAGGGTGCAAAACAGTTAGCCATTAATGCTGCACAAAAAGTGAAAGAATATGCCGCAAAACAGCCGGAAACTGAATTCGTATTTCAGTACAGCCCGGAATGTTTTACTGCAACCGAATTAGAAGTCGCGAAAGATGTCTGCGATGCCGTCACTGAAATCTGGGAAGCATCTCCAGAGAATAAAGTGATCTTAAACTTACCTGCAACGGTAGAAGTTTCAGGTCCACACATCTATGCCGATCAAATCGAATGGATGCACCGCAACATCCAGCGTCGTGATGGCGTGATCATTTCAGTTCACTGCCACAACGACCGCGGCTGTGGTATTGCCGCTTCAGAATTGGCAATTATGGCTGGTGCTGACCGGGTCGAAGGTTGTGTATTTGGTAATGGCGAACGTACCGGTAACGTCGACGTGGCTGCGATTGCCTTGAACATGTATACCCAAGGCGTGGCACCGAATTTAGATTTCTCCAACATCAATGAAATCATTGCGACTGTGGAAGAATGTACCGGTTTACCTGTGCACCCGCGTCATCCATATGCCGGTGATTTGGTGTTTACTGCATTCTCGGGTTCGCATCAGGATGCCATCAAAAAAGGTTTCGAGTTCCAGAAAAACGAAGAAATCTGGGATATGCCGTACTTGCCAATCGACCCGAAAGATTTGGGCCGTGACTATGACGCCGTGATCCGTGTCAATTCACAGTCAGGTAAAGGTGGTATTGCTTACTTGTTAGAATCGAACTATAACGTGATCTTGCCGCGTCGTTTACAGATTGAATTCTCTCAGATCGTACAAAAACGTACCGATGAGCAAGGCACTGAAATCAGTGCGACTGAAATCTGGAAGTTATTCAAAGAAACTTATGTGGATGCTAAAAACGTTCACTATTCTGCGAAAAACTACAAATTGTCAGATGATAATGGCAATCAGGTGATTGAGCTTGATCTTGAAATTGATGGCCAGTCACGTCGTGTTCGCGGTGAAGGCAATGGTCCAATTTCTGCGATTTTGGATGCACTTCATTTGCCGATTGACGTGGTGAACTATGAAGAGCGCAGCATCAGTTCAGGTGCTCATGCCAAAGCCTTGGCCTTGATCGAACTTCAAGTGAAAGGTACTGGTAAATCTGCCTTTGGTGCCGGGGTACATGACAACATCGTGACCTCTTCCATCGAAGCAATTATTGCCTCGACCAACCGTCTGATTGATCAGGGTGTTTTAAGCACTGATCAGGTGATTGCTGCTGCGGTCTAAACGGCTGTATTAGAATTAGCAATAATTCATAGCACTAAAATGACTTTAGAAGGATACCGGCAAATGGTATCCTTTTATTATTCATACTAAAGATTTAAGGCGAATCCTCCCCGTGTCTTTTCCAGCTGACTCAGTGGGCATTGTTGTCCCACAAAAGTTCCAATTTGAAGAGCCGTTAGAGCTTGAATGCGGTCGCATCCTCCCACGTTTTGAACTGATGGTTGAAACTTATGGCGAACTCAATGCCGATAAGTCCAATGCCATTCTGATTTGTCATGCCCTTTCCGGTCATCACCATGCCGCAGGCTATCATCATGCAGATGATAAAAAAGCCGGCTGGTGGGATTCATGTATTGGCCCCGGCAAAGCCATTGATACTTCAAAATTCTTTGTGGTTTCACTGAATAATATTGGTGGCTGTAGCGGTTCTACCGGCCCGATCTCGCCAAACCCTGAAAATGATAACCGTCCTTATGGCCCTGATTTTCCACTGGTTACGGTCCGCGACTGGGTCAAAACCCAGGCCCTGCTCTCTGATCGTTTAGGGATTGATACCTGGGATGCCATCATTGGCGGTTCACTGGGTGGTATGCAGGCATTGCAATGGTCAGTGGATTATCCAAACCGTTTAAGAAAATGCGTGATTATTGCCAGCGCTCCAAAGCTTTCTGCACAGAATATTGCCTTTAACGAAGTGGCACGTCAGTCGATTTTGTCAGACCCGGATTTCCATAATGGTCGTTATCTGGAAAATGACAGCTATCCAAAACGTGGTCTGATTCTGGCGCGTATGGTCGGTCATATTACTTACCTGTCCGAAGAAGCCATGAAACAGAAATTTGGCCGCGATTTGAAATCAGGCAAATTTATGTATGGTTTCGATGTCGAATTCCAGGTCGAAAGCTATCTGCGTTATCAGGGTGAGCAGTTCAGCCGTAACTTCGATGCCAATACCTATCTGATCATGACCAAAGCGCTGGATTACTTTGATCCGTCGCGTGAATATGAACAGTCGCTCAAAAAAGCCATGGCCAATACCCAGTGCAAATTCCTGGTGGTGTCATTCACGACTGACTGGCGTTTTACTCCTGCCCGCTCACAGGAAATCGTGGATGCTTTAATTAGCAACCATAAACCTGTGAGCTATCTGGATATTGATGCCGAACAGGGTCATGACTCTTTCCTGTTCCCTATTCCGCTCTATGTAAAATCTTTGCGTGCATTCCTGGGTGGTGAAGAACACCTGAAAGCAACACCAAAGGAGGCCGTATAATGCGTATCGATCAACAACTCGCTGAAAAGTGGATCAAGCCCGGTTCTAGCGTACTCGACCTCGGGTGTGGCGACGGTGAACTGCTGGCACAAATGAGTAAAAAGCACGATATTCGTGCATACGGATTAGAAATTGATCAGGAAAAGATTGCAATTGCGGTCAGTCGCGGGTTAAATATCATCCAGCAGGACTTAAACCTCGGTTTAAGCCGTTTTGCCGACCAGTCTTTTGACAATGTGGTCATGGCACAAGCTTTGCAAGCTGTAGATGCACCTGACGTATTGTTACGTGATATGGTGCGTGTGGGGAAACAGGCCATTATTACCTTCCCGAACTTTGCGCATTGGAAGACCCGTTCTTTCTTGGCAATCAAAGGGAGAATGCCGGTTTCTGAAGCCTTGCCGTATATGTGGTATAACACCCCGAATATCCACTTATGTACATTTCGTGATTTTGAAGCACTTTGTGCGGAAAATAACATCAAAATTATTAATCGACTCGCTGTGAACGGGAATCAAGAAGATAGTTTGCTGAGCAAGCATCTCCCTAATCTATTTGGTGAAGTCGCAATTTATCGAGTGAGCGCGCTATGAAAAAATTATTATTAAGTACGACGCTACTGGCTGGACTTTTTGGCATGCAAGCCCATGCAGATTATGTTGCACCGAGTCCTTCTGTTGCCAGTCAAGCGGCTCAGTATTCCATCATGGATATCAATAGTCTGACCAAAGCGGCGAAAGCCGGTCAGGCGGGTGCACAGTTTTATCTGGCCACCAAATACCAGTATGGTAAAGATATACAGAAAGATGAACGACAGGCCTTTGCCTGGTATAAAGCTGCTGCGGATCAAGGTCTGGCAGTTGCTCAGCTAAATGTCGGCCGTATGCTAGCCGATGGCATTGGTACCAGAAAAGATGAAGCGCTGGCGCGTCAGTATTTTGAAAAAGCGGCCAGCCGTGGCGATAACCGTGCCAGCTTTAACCTGGCAATGATGGAAGAGAAAAAGAAAAACTACATGGGCGCGTACCAGTGGTATGAACTGTCTACCCGTGATGGCATGCTCGACAATAAGGTAATTACGCTATCGGAAGGCAGAAAAACTGCCTTAGCGGCCAACCTGACCCAAGAGCAGATCCGTCAGGCGCGTGATCGTGCCGACAGATGGATTCAGGCACAATAAGCTGAATGGTATAAATAGCACCTTCGGGTGCTTTTTTATTGCCGCATATTCTTCATCCGTTGCTAAAATAGCACCCATTCTTTATCTAATAATGAGTTTTTGACATGGCTGCAACTGACTGGTTATCCCAAGGCACACTGGTATTGGCAAGTAATAACAAAGGTAAAATTGCCGAGTTTGAAAAACTGTTTGCCGAGCTACAACTGCCTGTTGAAGTCGTGGCCCAGGGCAAGTTGAATATCGAAGATGCGATCGAAGATGGTCTAAGCTTTGTAGAAAATGCGATTATTAAGGCTCGCCATGCTTCTAAAATTTCCGGAAAACCTGCTATTGCAGATGATTCAGGCATTTGTGTACACGCACTGGGCGGTGCCCCAGGCATCTATTCTGCACGTTATGCCGGCGAGCATGGCAACGATGCCGCCAATAATGAAAAGCTTTTGACTGATCTCAAACCGCTTCGTCAAGATGGTGAAGCGATTGAAGGGATGTTTGTTTGCGTACTGGCGCTGGTCCAACATGCTGAAGATCCATTACCGCAAATTTTCCAGGGCATCTGGAAAGGCGAGATTCTAGAGGCAGCTCGTGGTGAAAATGGTTTTGGCTATGACCCGTTGTTCTGGTTACCGGAACTGGGGATTTCCAGTGCAGAAATGAGCAAGGAAGAAAAGAATAAAATCAGTCATCGTGGTCAGGCGATGCAGCTGTTTAAGAAGAGTTTGGAGAAGTAAGTTTCTCCTCTCATTACCCCCTCTCCCTTTGGGAGAGGGCTGGGGTGAGGGATTTTTAAAATACACCTCTCCCCTTGCGAAACAGCGTTTCTCATCTCCTAAAAGAAGAGGGAAAATCATCCTTCTAAAGCTTTTACATCCTCTCTAACTCTCTCCCTAGGGGTAAGAGGACCTTTTTATGTTTTTTATAATCCTGGCATCAACGCATGCACCACTGCCCCATATAAAGCAATCAAGATCGCGCTGGCCAAAGTCCCCGAAGCAATATATTTGGCGGAATGGCCCGTTCCCTGATAATGGGTTTCCAGTGCCACAATATTGGCTGCAGGCGGCAATAAAAAGAACATCAGCATTACCGCATAAGTCAGCATCTGCTGCGGAATAGGTAAATAATAATAGGCGACAACACACAGCAAAACCGCAAACAGTCCTCTATAAAAAATCAGTTGCAGACTGCGCATTAAATCGAAGCGGCTGATCCGCACATTGCTCAGCCACATTCCCAGCACACACATGCCGCTAAAAGTGACCAGTACTTTATTGGCCTGATACAGTATCTCTATCCAAGCGACTTGCTGCCACTGACTCAAATCCCAAAATGACAATAAGGCTGCCACTGACAGTGCCACCACTGGTGGTGAGAGCAGTACATTTTTTAAAATATAGCTGCTATCTTGTCTGGCTTCACTGACTGCCATCACCGCACAGACATTGCCAAACAAAGAACCACCGATGTACAGCGCCACCACAGTACTGGTCGCTTGCGGGCCAAAAACTGCCAGTGCAAAAGGAATTCCCAGCCATGCCCCATTTAAATAGCTCAGGCATAAGGCACGCAGTTTATTTTTCAGGGTGAAATAAAACAAGGCAAAGAACACACAGGAACAGAAAAAGCTAAAGGCAATTAACCACAAACTGCCCTCTTGGTAAAATACCATATTGTAGATAATGAGTACCGGAATCAGGATCTGTGCCAGTAAAGCAGCCAAAAAAGGTCGAATCGGTTTTAAAAATTGCACCCCCCAATAACCGATCAGAAAAGACAGGAGGGGAAGAATCAAGGCCATGACAATGCTGCTGAGATTTCCATATCAGGCTGTATGCTAACACAGCATACTTTTCATTGAATTATGAAATTTTTTATATGAGTGATTCATTCCCCTGTTGCCGTGTCGGCAAACTGTCATCAAAGCGTCACCGCGCTGTCATACAAGCCTGCTGAGATAGGTGCATGAAATATAGAGGATAAAATAATGGCAGGATTATCAATTTGGCATGTGCTGATTTTCGCAATTGTGGTGATTTTATTGTTCGGTACATCGAAACTTAAAAATCTGGGTAAAGACGTCGGCGGCGCGATTAAAGACTTTAAAAAATCAGTAAAGGATGAAGAGGCTGAACAGGCCAAGCTTGCAGAGCCACGCACCATTGATGCCCAGGTCAAAACGCCTGAACATTCGGTTAAAAGTTAAGAGTTCGCTATGCTCAATATTGGAATGACCGAGCTGCTGATTTTCGGGATTATTGCACTTTTGGTTCTTGGGCCAGATAAGCTTCCGGAAGCAGTCCGTTTTGTCGGAACATGGTACGGCAAGATCAAGCGTATGGTGAGCAATGTTCAGAATGATCTTGATCGTGAATTGCGCCTGTCTGAGCTACGTGAACAGATGCAGGCTGAAATGCAACGGATTCAGGAACTGGAAGCCAAGATGCAGGCACAAATGACAGATTTGCAGCAGCCGATTGCAGCGGATCAATTAAAAATAAAACCTCTGTCTGCTCAGCCTTTGCTCAGCTATCAACCGGTGATACAGCCTGTATCCCCCGTGTATTTACCCAAGCCTACAGCAATTCAAACCGTGATTTCAGAACAACGCTATACAAAAATGAAGGTGGCCGTATGACATCCTTACCGACCACACCCGCCTCAAATGATTCTGCAGCGCTGAATCTTGAACAGATGCCGATTACCCAGCATTTGATCATCTTAAGAAAGCATCTGTTTAAAGTGGTTGCTGTCCTGATTGGCCTGTTTTTCTGCTTATTACCCTTTGCTAATCAGACTTATCAATGGTTGTCTGAACCGTTGCGTGCACAGCTACCTGCCAGTTCAACCATGATTGCCACGGATGTCACTGCAACCTTCATGGCACCTTTTAAGCTGAACTTCTTTGTCGCGCTGATGATCGCGATGCCGTTCATCCTGTATCAGCTCTGGACCTTTATTAAGCCTGCGCTGTATGCCAAGGAAAAGAGCCTGGCCTTGCCGCTTCTGATCGGCAGTATCGTACTTTTTTATACCGGCATCAGCTTTGCCTACTTTGTGGCATTGCCCTCGATTCTACATTTTTTTATCAGTGTTTCGCCTGAAACTGTAGCCCCGATGACCGACATCAACAGTTATCTTAGCTTCTGTTTAAAGCTGTTTCTGGTCTTTGGTTTTACTTTTGAGATTCCCATTATTACCCTGGTTCTGATCTTGATTGGCGCAGTTTCGACCCAGACTCTGGTAGAGAAACGGCGCTTTATTATTGTGGGTTGCTTCTTTGTAGCAATGTTTGTGACGCCCCCGGATGCCCTGTCAATGATCATGCTGGCTGTCCCGATGTGGCTGCTGTTTGAACTGGGTTTGCTGGCAGGGAAACTGATTGAAAAACGTCGTTTAAAGACCGAATAATAATAACCAGCCAAAACAAAAAAAATATCGATTTACTCAGGCAGCTCTTGCTGTCTTTTTGTTTTTAATTTTCAATAAAATACTGATTTATTTAATTTTATTGAAACAATTCTTTCACTTCCCTGTCATTTTTAGCCGTTAATTTACTCATAACCATTTAAAACAACCAAGCACATACTGCTAGGAACAAAATATGACTGATCAAATTGCTTTTAATGATGATTATGACAGCAACACTTCGGGGAACCCAGAATTTCACCAACTGTTTAACCAACAGATGAGTCGTCGCGATTTAATTAAAAAGACGGCTGGTGGTGCAGTAGCATTAACCTTAGCAGCCTCACTTACGGGCTGTAGCGATAATGATGAAGAATCAACTCCGCCAAGCATACCTGCAACACCGAATGAACCAGATTTAACTGCAACACCTAAATCATTAACCTTCAAACCAGTGGATAAAAACACTTTAGAGCAATTTACTGTGGCTGAAGGCTATGATTTTAAAGTCCTACATGCGGTAGGTGATCCTTTACACCCAAGCCTACCTGTATGGGATGAAAACAATATTCCTAGTGGTGTATCCTACGAACGCCGTGTCGGTGACAACCATGATGGTATGACCTTTTTTGGTTTAAATACCAGCAAGCAAAATTTTGATGCGACTGTATCGGACACTGGCTTATTGGTGATGAATCACGAATATTTACAACGTGATGACTTACACCCTCGTGGTAGCATATTTGATCAAGATGATATCACTGAAGATGAAGTAATCCGTGAAGTAAACTCTCATGGTGTCTCTATTGTTGCAATCAACAAAAATCCTGAGACACAAGAAATCACGGTCGATTTAAACTCCCCATTTAACCGCCGTATTACAGCAGCAACTGAAATGGAATACCGTGGCCCTGTACGTGGTAATGCGTTGGTACAAACAGCATTTAGCCCAGATGGTACCAAAACACGTGGCACCATCAACAACTGTGGTAACGGCTATACCCCTTGGGGCACTTATCTCACCACTGAAGAAAACTTCAACCAATATCTCGCACGTCAAAAAGACACCGAAGGCGGGGATGTACGCGATGCCAATACCGAACATGCGTTAAAACGCTATAAAGTCAATAATGGCGCACGTGGTTATAACTGGCAAAGCATTAGCAATCCACAAATCTTTACGCCAGATTATTTCAGCCGTTGGAACACGGTCATCAGCGGTGCATCGGAACAAGACGATTATCGCAACTCGATTAATACTTTTGGTTGGATTGTTGAAATAGATCCGTTTGATAATCGTAGTATGCCAGTAAAACGTACCGCTTTAGGTCGCTTTGCTCATGAAGACTGCCGTGCTAGCCGTGCCATTGCAGGTAAACCACTTGCATTCTATATGGGTGATGATTCACAAGGCGAATACATCTATAAATTTGTCTCAGATACTCCGTGGAATCCTACTGATGTCAACGGTGGCTATGCGGCTGGCGACAAATACATGAATAACGGTAAGCTTTATGTTGCGCAATTTGATTTCAATGAAGCAACGGGTGAAGCTAAAGGCCAATGGTTAGAACTCTCTTTGTCTAATCCAAAGATTGCCAACTATGCAGAATACAAATTTGCAGACCGAGCAGATATTTTGGTCAATGCACGTATCGCAGCCGATGCAGCGGGCGCAACTAAAATGGACCGCCCTGAATGGGTTGCGGTAAATCCACATAATGGCGAAGTGTATGTCACATTAACCAATAACTCACAACGCGGTTCAGCACATGTAATTGATGCAGCTAATCCACGCCAATATTCAGATGATGATGATGCAACGAACCGCCTACGTGGCAATATTAATGGTCACGTGATTCGCTTCCGTGAAACAGGCGACGATGTTACTGCAACATCATTTACATGGGATATTTTCCTATTTGGTGCCGAAGCAGATTCAATCCCAGGTGTAAACCTTTCTGGCTTGACGGATGCAAATGACTTCTCTAGCCCAGATGGTATGTGGTTTGATGACCGTGGCGTATTATGGTTACAAACTGACGATGGTGCATATACGGATACAACCAACTGCATGATGCTGGCAGCACTTCCTGGTTCAGTGAGCGATGGTTCTGTACAAACCGCAACAGCGGGCACAGGCACACAAAAAACACCTATGGGTGCGAAGCTCGATGACTCGAAGCTACGCCGTTTCTTGGTTGGTCCTGCTGGCTGTGAAATTACAGGGGTCACTATGACACCTGACTACAAAGCCATTTTTGTAAACGTGCAACATCCAGGTGGCACTTGGCCTGCAAACCAAGCTGAACATTTAATCAGTACTGGTCGTGCGTATTCACGTCCACGCTCAGCAACAGTCGTGATTACCCGTAAAGATGGCGGTGTCATTGCAGGTGAGTCGTTAGAAACCCCTAAAGCTTAAACCCTGAAGTGACCTAAAAAATGCCGACATCTGTCGGCATTTTTTATATCCGGTGATTATTTTAGGCTAATTATTTTCTCAATAGTTTGACCTGCGGTTGTACCTTGTTGTGACTTCTCGATCCAGTGCCATTGTCCCTGCTGCATTCTCAAAAAATTTGAGCAGCGGGTGCCATAGGCCGGACTCTGGATAAAAGTCGAAGACAGCAGCTGTTCCATTTCCACGGAGATACCTGTGTCTGGCAGCAGCTCCGGAATCACCTTGCGTTCATCTTCCAGAATATCCCAGACTGCATGACACAAATCTGCTTCTGCGATCTCCTGGTATTGCAGCATCGGTAAAAATTCCTGGGTAAAGCGTTTACGTAAATGGCGGGTCTTGTACCAGTCTTCGCTCATCAGGCCATTC
The DNA here is from genome assembly GCF_001878775.1 of Acinetobacter sp. AR2-3. Lineage (NCBI taxonomy): Bacteria > Pseudomonadati > Pseudomonadota > Gammaproteobacteria > Moraxellales > Moraxellaceae > Acinetobacter > Acinetobacter sp. AR2-3. Next base: position 16,001 of record NZ_MJIQ01000089.1, on the reverse strand, counting down.
GAAACCACATAGACGCCATGCGCCAGTACTTGTGGTGCTTCACCGCGATTGCTCATATACACCGCCTGATCCTGATCCCCCATAAAAAGATTAAAGCCGGCATAGTCACACTGGCGTTGTTCCAGATCTTGAGCAAAACGAATCGGCGTTAAGTCAGAATCTAAAAAGTTCTGGATGATATGTCCACGTGAAGTCGGATAATGCCCTTTGTCCTGCCCATCACGAAAATTGGTAATCACCGCCCAGCGACCGGAAGTCGTAATACCCATCCAGGTACCGCCCGACTGTAGATCCTGCCCGGCAATTATCGGACTATTCTCCCATTCATGCAGCTCCTGCGTAGGACGCTGATAGAACTCATCCCGATTTGAAATCAGACATACTGGGCTCTGATCCAGAACCTGCCAAGCCAATGCCACGATACACATAATTTACATCCTTGATCTTTACACATTGAATGTACAACATTTTTCTTTGCTTTCAGCTAAAATCTGTGCAAAACAGAATCACAAGGAACAGGAATGCTCACCTATCCCAATATTGATCCCGTTGCGATTTCGCTCGGGCCCTTACAAGTCCACTGGTATGGACTGATGTACTTACTGGCATTTTTATTTGCCTGGGGATTGGCGACGTTTCGCGCCAAACAACGTGGCTGGACACCAGATATGGTGTCTGACCTGATTTTCTTCGGTGCTCTCGGTGTGATCATTGGTGGCCGTGTCGGTTATGTCTTCTTCTACGGTTTTTCCCAGTTCCTGGCCGATCCTTTATGGCTGTTCCAGATCTGGACCGGCGGTATGAGTTTCCACGGCGGTTTCCTCGGGGTCATTCTGGCCATGTTGTGGTGGTGCAAGAAATATAAGATGACCTGGTTCCAGACTCTGGATTTTATCGCACCTTGCGTACCGACAGGCTTGATGTTTGGCCGGATTGGTAACTTTATTGGTGGCGAACTGTATGGCCGTCAGGTCACCGACCCAAACTTTGCCTGGGGCATGATCTTTCCGACCGATCCGCTGCAACTGGTTCGTCATCCATCTCAACTCTATCAGGCACTATGTGAAGGCCTGATCCTGTTTATTATACTGTGGTGGTTCAGCTCCAAGCCACGTCCACGTATGGCAGTTTCTGCGCTGTTCCTGATCGGTTATGGCCTGGCACGTTTTGTGGTTGAATTCTTCCGTGAGCCGGACAATGGCCAACTGTTTATTGGCTGGATGAGCAAAGGACAATTCCTGAGCCTACCAATGATCCTGATTGGCTTGTGGATGATGTGGTATGCCTACCAGAAGAAAATATATGACTGGGGTCCAAACAAAAATAGCTAAGAAAATAGCTTAATTGAGCGAGGCAAAGGCCTCGCTTTTTTATACTCAAAATATGCTAAAGTGCCGATTATCTCTTCTATTCTTTCATCATTATGCTTGAGTTCTGGTTTAATCCGCAGGTATCTGTTCTCAAAAAACTGTTGATCTTTATTGTGATTGCAGCGACAGCTGCAGGCTTGTACTGGATGGAACCACTGCCCTTAGATTCTATTTTGATGTTTGTCGGTACCGGCATCATTTTTCTGATCTGTCGTTACTGCAAAATCCACTTTGCCAGCAAAAATCCGACCGGTTTGCTGTATAGATTACTGACCTGGATTCCAATTGCCTTATTGATTGCTTTAGTTTTTATGAATATGCAACAGGGCGAAATCCTGATTCCGGGTGCACAAGGCATTGCCTTTATGGCACTGGCAATTTGTCTGTTTTCTCCACTGTCCCTGCTCAATCAGAACAAATCAGATGCAGGTTCACCCCATGCTTGAGTTCTGGTATTCGGAACGCTGTAGCCGTCAAATCAAACTCATCGCCATCATCGCGACCTGTATTTTGATTTATACAGCATCGACTGTGGCCCAGTTAGATCCGGTATTTGTGGGGGTGAGTTTAGCGATTGGAATTGTCGTGCATTTACTACACCATTTCCGCCTGAAAATCTCAAAATCCAATCCCTATGCAAATGGCTTTAGCGCCTTGAGCCGGGTGATTCCCATCATTGCCTTAATTACCCTGTTTGGCTATTTACCAGAACAGCACCAGCAATGGGGCAAATTTGCCTTGGGTCTGCAATGTCTTGGCTTTGCCGCGATTGGATTATTTATCGTTTCAATCTATGAAAGCCGTGCGAAGCGTTTTGAGGACTGATCACTTCGCAGTATTTTCTTAGAAGTAAGTTTCCAGACGATAGTAACTATAAGTCACGTTTTTATTGCGATAAACCGCATGATCTCGCTGTTTAAAATCTGATACCCAGGCACTACCTGAATAAGCCGCGATATGTCCATATTTATGTCCCTGAGTACGGTCAATAATATAGATATCTCCTTTTTTCGGACGATCAAAAGAAGCATTAATTTTCTTATAACCCAGCTGCATCAGGGTACTTCCCCAATCTGCTGCTGCGACCGGATGATTCACAATTTTCGCACCAGAAGATTGCAGACCGACACGAATACTGCGAGCACATTTCTGTGTACTGGTATTTCGGGTAATGCCTTGCAGATAACTGGTAAATTTCTCGATATTGATACGATGGCCATTGCTTACGCCTGAAGCGTTACGGACAGTGGCTTTTTGGGATGACTTTTTAGGTCTTTGCTCCGATTGGGAACGCACCATGATATTCGCTTGGACAGGAGCATGTACTTCGCTCATGTTTACTTGATGATCATAGATCATGCCTTAACAACCGCTCCTCGCCTGTAATTTAGGCTTTCATATTGTTAACAAGCCGAGAATACTAGTCGTTTAAATGTTATCTTTCACATTAAAAATGTAAATAAATTTGTCTATTTTTCCGGCATTCAAATTAAGCCGTTCTTTCTAATACAGTTACAAAACCCATTATCTTTGCAAAAAAAAATGTAAAGCAAAGCTAACTCTGACGCCTTGCAAAGCGTTTTCAGCCTGAAATAGAGAAAATGAGCCGTTACTTTTTTCTACTCAAACGTGTGGATTTAGTCTGTAGCTCGGCCATTTTCAGACAGCATTTCACTACATGATTACATCATTTTGAGCTTTAGACCCTGTATTACACTGATGAGGCATTTTTAATATTGAACTAAAGGGAGAAGAAAAATGAGTCAGACTTTAAGCACCGTTTCAAATTTTAATTTAGAACAATATTTAGGGACCTGGTATGAAATTGCACGTTTGCCGATGAAGCACCAACCCGAGGACAGCACCGATATTTCTGCGGTATATAGCTTGAATGAAAATGGCAAGGTTCGGGTTCAGAACCGCTGTCTGGATGGTGAGGGTAAGCTGGATGAAGCCATTGCTGAAGCGACCATTGTCGATGCAGAACATGCCAAACTTGAAGTCAGCTTTTTACCTGAAGGCCTGCGTTGGATTCCGTTTACCAAAGGGGATACTGGGTATTAAAAATTGATCCGGATTATCAGACCGCGCTGGTGGGTGAACCCAATAAAGAATATTTATGGCTCCTGCATCGTGGCACCCATCTGGATGAAGCGACTCAACGTGAATATTTAAGCTATGCAGAATCTTTAAGTTATGACCTGTCCAATCTGATTCATACCGTTCATACTGGCCATAAAACAGTTTAAAGCTTTTCTGCAATAAGCACCCTCACTGGGTAATGCCAGTCAGTTCAGAAATTGACTGGCATTTTCTTTTTAAATTCATGACTGTAGTTGATATGTGGGAAAGTCATCCGCAACTGTTTGAGGCCGGACTACATTAAAAAATGATTGTTTCTGCGATAAATTTGCTAGTTGATAGTGGCTGACGAGTTTTGCGGATGACAAATGCCTTTGGTTACTTTGGGCGAAACCAAAGTAACAAATGAGCTGCAAGGGTTTGATTTAAAAAGGTAAGACTCCACCATGAATCACTAAAAAGTTAAGGGGTTTACTTCTAAATCCCTTAACTGATCAGCATTACCCGCACTGGGTGCTTTTTTTGATCGAGTGCTTGCCGGTCTATTTCCAGAAGATGCAATATCAGAAATATTAGAAAAAAATGTTATGATGCATTCAATTTGCCCAGCTCGACAGAAAATGACTTTATCCGAAATAAACTTTTTCTGCTGAAAAAAAGGTAATTTAAACAAATTTTTAAGAGAAACCTATGCGCCAATATCTTGACCTTTTACAACATATCCTCGACAACGGCGGCGATAAAGGCGACCGTACCGGTACAGGTACACGTTCGGTATTTGGTCATCAGATGCGCTTTGATCTTTCCCAAGGTTTTCCTTTACTCACCACCAAAAAAGTTCATTTCCGTTCTATCGTGATTGAATTGTTGTGGTTTCTGAAAGGCGATACCAATGTTCAGTATTTAAAAGACAATAAAGTCTCGATTTGGGATGAATGGGCGACCGCAGAACAGACTGCGCGTTTTGGCCGTCCTGAAGGCGAATTAGGCCCGGTATATGGTCACCAATGGCGTAATTTTGGTGCCAGCAAGAATGCAGATAATAGCTATAATCAGGATGGTTTTGACCAAATCAAATGGTTGATCAATGAAATTAAAACCAATCCAAATTCGCGCCGTCTGATTGTCTCTGGCTGGAACCCGAATGAAGCAGGTCAGGTCGCCTTACCCCCTTGCCATACCCTGTTCCAGTTCTTTGTACACAATGGCAAATTGTCTTGCCAGTTGTACCAGCGCAGTGCCGATGTTTTTTTAGGTGTGCCATTTAATATTGCCAGCTATGCTTTATTAACGCATATGATCGCGCAAGTTTGTGATCTGGAGGTTGGTGACTTTGTCTGGACTGGCGGCGATACCCATTTGTACAGCAACCATTTTGAACAGGCACAATTACAGCTCAGCCGTGAGCCACTCGACCTCTGTCAATTAAAACTAAATCCCGAGATTAAAGATCTGTTCGATTTCAAATTTGAAGATATCGAAATTGTCGGTTATGAATCTCATCCAGGAATTAAAGCCCCTGTCGCTGTTTAATTTTCTTTATTATAAAGTTCCCTCTCCTCCTAGGAGAGGGCTAGGGAGAGGTCTTTTACCACACGTGAATCGCCAACTCCTTTCAAAATATATTTCCGGCCCTAAAGCGTGAAGGCAATCAATATAAATTGTTAACCTCTCCTTCGTACCAGTAAAAAATTACACGAAGGACTTTGGGTTTGATGAGAAGGATTCAATACATGTCATTTCAAGATTTAGAAGTTGTACACGTCGTCGCCATGGATCAGCAGCGTTGTATCGGCAAGGGCAATGACCTACCTTGGCATATCTCTGCCGATCTGAAGCATTTCAAGGAAATCACCCAAGGCGGTGTGGTGGTGATGGGTCGCAAGACACTAGAGTCGATGGGACGTACTCTACCTAAACGGGTGAACTGGGTCATTACTCGTGATCCAAACTGGGCATTTGCAGGTACCAAAGTCGCTTATAGCATTGAAGATGCACTGAGCCAAGCCGTGGCAGATGTGAAAGCTTCAGAAAAGCCTGATACCATTTTCATCATTGGTGGCGGTGAAATCTTTAAACAGACCATGGAGATCACAGACCGTCTAGAACTGACGCATGTCGAACTGGATGTACAGGGCGATGCCTATTATCCAGCGATTCCAGCAGAATTTAAAAAAGTCGCTGCCGAGCAACATATCGACGACAAAACCGGCATTGCTTTTGAGTTCGCAACCTACAGAAAATAAAACCTATTTCTCATGAAAAAGTGATGATGCAGGGACGCGAATACATCTCCAGACATTGGAGTCTGTGGCTGCTGGGCAGCCTGTTTACTTTATTCGTCATTCTGTCGAGTCTATGGCTCAGCCTGCTGCTCTGGGTTCATCTACCCATCGGCAAAATCGGCAGCTTGATGCTGATTGGACTCTGGCTGACCTTTGCGCTGGTCGTTCTCGGGATTTATTTCACCCGGCATCTGATCTCCCGCCAAGTCGATAGCGTTCTTTATCTTCTGGCCTTTTTATTCTGTCTGCTGGGATATTTCAGTCTGGAAGCGCGTCAGGATCGAGAGTGGAATCCTGAGGTTTCCCAGCTTCTGCATTATGAGCAGCAAGGCGATCAGGTTACCTTACACAATATCCGCAACTTTGACTGGCAGGCCGATGGTCGCTATATCGAACGCTGGGAAAGCCGCAGTTTTGATCTGAATCAGATTACTGGCGTGAACATCATTACTTCCTACTGGATGGGGCCTAAAATTGCCCATACCCTGGTCAGCTTCGATTTTGCCAATCAAAAGCCACTCACCTTCTCGATTGAAATCCGCAAGGAAAAGAATGAAGAGTTTTCAGCGATTGGTGGCTTTTTCCGAAAATATGAACTGAGTCTGGTCGCATCGGATGAAAAGGATATTGTCTATACCCGTAGCAATGTCCGTGGTGAACAGGTCTATTTTTTCCCAGTCAAAATGCCGCAAGCTCAGGCTAAAGCGCTATTCAAGGAATATCTGCGTCAGGCCGATGAGCTGGCCCAAAAGCCAAAATGGTACAATACCCTGACCAGTAATTGCACCACACTAGTCTTTGATATGGTTCAGGCGATATCGCAACAACAGCTACCCTCAGATTACCGGTTGCTGGCCTCCGGCTATTTACCGAATTATCTCTATGATCTTAAAGTACTGGAACAGTCTTGGGATATGCACACCTGGTATCAACGGGCACATGTCAATCCACGGGTAGAACGCACCGCTAATCTCTCCAGTCAGGACTATTCACGACTGATCCGGCAGGGCCTGCCAAAACCCGACATGCAATAACTGTTTAGCAAATCCACTTCAATAAAGATACAAAATCAACTGGAACCCTGATCATTTTTTTGTTTATATACAAATAGCTAGTCAATTATCAGAGTATCTCTCATGCTAAAAAAATTAACTGCAATCGCGATTTTAGGATCGGTTTTAACGGTCATGGGCTGCGAAACTGTACCCACTACAGCCACGACACAAACCGCGAATCATTTACAACTTTTGCAAAATCGTACCTGGATTGCAACCCAGATTGGCAATACTGAAATCAAGACGGTGCCAACCGCACGCAATGTTCCGAGTCTGCAATTTGATGCCAGTACTCAGCGCGTTTCAGGTTCAGATAGCTGTAACCGGATTATGGGCAGCTACACAACAGCGAAAGACACGCTGACCCTGAGCCAAATGGCCACTACCCGTATGGCTTGCATGAACAACGATCAGCTTGATCAGAGATTTAATGAAGCTTTAGCCAAAGTGACGCATTATCAGGTATTTGCTAAAACCTTAAAATTACTGGATCGCCATGGAAATCTCTTGATCCAGCTGGAAAGTGCTGTTCAGCCGCGTTAATACTTCCCTACAAAAAGCCTGTATGGACAGGCTTTTTTATCTTTCATACTGATGAGCTGGAATTTAACCATCAGCCCGATTGAGTTATTTAATTGAATGAGGAATCAACCATGCAACAGGCACTTTTCGGTGGGGGATGCTTTTGGTGTACTGAAGCCGTATTTTTACAGATCCAGGGGGTTCAGCAGGTCGTCAGCGGTTATGCAGGTGGTCATACGACTGAGCCAAACTATGATGATGTCTGCGGAGGCAATACCGGCCATGCTGAAGTCATTCTGATCGATTTCGATGAAAACCAGATTAACTATACCCAGTTGCTCGATGTATTTTTTGGGACCCATGATCCAACCACGCTAAACCGTCAGGGTAATGACGTCGGTACCCAGTATCGTTCTGTGATTTATTATCTGAATGATGAACAGCAGCAACAGGCGCAGCAGGCGATCGATGCTCTGAAAGCCGATGGCATCAATGTGGTGACTGAACTGAGCCCTGCGCCGACTTTCTATCCGGCGGAAGACTATCATCAAAACTTCTTTGCCAAGAACCCGACCCAGGGCTATTGCAATTTTGCCATTCCGCCAAAATTGAATAAATTACGCAGCAAATTTACGACCCTATTAAAAACCCATTAAGATTCATGAAAAATGGGTATAAAAAAAAGCGACTGATTGCAGTCGCTTTTTTACTCTCAGAATCTTAGTTATCGGTTGCAAAAGCAATATCGCTGAGTCCGGCTCCACTCGCACGCGACATGACTTGCGCCACCGAGTCATAACGTGATTCTTTATCCGCTTTCAACACAATGGTCGGCTGACGTTCAGCTTGGCCCGCTTCATTAAAACGGGTTTCAAGCTGTTCCAGCGTCAGTACATCGCCATTCCAGGCAATGTCACCTTCGGCATTGATGCTGATCGTGACATTTTCAGGCGGCAGATCGATAATCTCCGCAGTGGTTTGTGGCAAGGTTAATGGAATTGATGGGTTCGCAACGGTCGCTGTCACCAGAAAGATGATCATCAATACCAACATAATGTCGATGAGGGGAATGAGGTTCATCTCATTCATGCCTACATCGTTGTCTTCACCCAGTTGAAAAGCCATTAAACTTGACCTCCCACGAAACTCTGTTGTGTTACTTTTTCATCAGACTTTTTTGCAGCAGATTCCTGTTGCAGCATGGTATCAATCAACAGACCATGTGCCTGATCTTGTAATTCATGAGCCAAGCCACGATTAGCACGGACACAGATGTTATAAGCCAGTACCGCAGGAATCGCGACTGCCAGACCTAAGCCAGTCATAATCAACGCTTCACCGACTGGGGTTGCCACTTGTGCCAGACCTGCCTGACCACTTTTACCAACAGCAACCAGCGCATGGAAGATACCCCATACCGTACCGAATAAACCGACAAATGGAGAGATCGATGCGATGGTACCCAGAACTGATACACCTTTTTCGGCATTGGCTTTTTCTGCTGAAATCTGGCGTAACAGCGCCTGTTCTGCCACTGCTTTACGCTGTTCAAAGCCCAAAGGAGCCAGCTTGGTTTTCAGTTTTTCCAATGCTTGAGATAACTGAGCATAGGCAATCTGTTTCAGTTGGCGAGTGCCCATCAAACGCAGCACAAAAATGGTCCATGTCGCAATCGACATTGCCAATAACACGAAATACAGCGTTTTACTGACTGCATCAGCGTGTTGCCAATAAACTGAAAAGTTCATATTCGAACTCCTAATGGGTGAGCCGTTATTTAACCTGAAAATCGAAAGGCTGTTCCACACGGGTTGGATAAGCCACACCATTTTCAACATATTTGGTGAGTTGTGCACGACGTACCGCTGCTTCTACTTTGCGCGTTACCGCCGGGCTACAACTTGAATTTCGTGCAGTCGCAGAGACCACTTTACCCTGCTCATTCGCTGAAACATCTACTACCAGTGAACAGGCTGATTTTAATTCACCTGCAGAGAGTGAGACTTTTGGTGAACGCTGCCAGGACACGCCCCCACCAATCGATACACTTTTCGGGGATGGCGGCGCAGCAGGTGCTGGCGGTGCCACAGGCGCAGGTGGCGCGACCGGAGCAGGTGCCGGTTTAACTTTAGTTTCAGTGACCACTGTCGGTACAACCGGACTTGGGGTTGATTTTGCTTCAACTGGCGGTGCTTTAACCACTTTTGGCGCTTCAGCCTTTTTCACCTGCTCGATTTTTTCTACTTTTTTCGGTGGTGGTGGCAGTGGTTTATCGACAATTTTGACTTCTTTCGGCTTAGGCGGCTCTTTTTGTGGCTCGGCCTTCGGCTTTGGCGGTAAAGGTTTTGGCGCTTCCTGGAGTTTTACAAAGCGCACTTTTAAGGGTTGCTTATCAATGGGTGTCAGCTCAGGTGCTTTCATCTGGCTGATCGCATATAATACACCCACATGCCCAACCAGTACAGCCGCCACGATAGAGATGACTTTCTTTTTCATCTGATTCGGCGGTGTAGGCATTTGGGGCGCAGCAACTTGACTCATTAAATCTATTACCTTGAGGAGATGATGTGGAACAAACTATCAAGCTCATCGGTTAGCACAATTAAAGTATGCCAATAATAAATGAGAAGTGTTTTCATTTGCAACCGCTAATCCTGCCTTTGACTGACTTTTTTTGCATCAAAACAAAAAAGGCACACTAAAAGTATGCCTTTTTAAAACTCAATGCAAGTCTTATTGGAACACGACAGTCTTGTTGCCATCGACAATAATACGGTCTTCCAAATGCCATTTTACCGCACGGGCCAATACATTACGTTCCACATCCTGACCGAGTTCACGTAACTGCTCAACGGTAAAGTCATGGTTCACGCGCTCCACATCCTGCTCGATGATCGGACCTTGATCCAGATCAGCAGTCACATAGTGTGCAGTTGCACCAATCAGCTTCACGCCTTTTTCATAGGCCTGTTTGTACGGATTAGCACCTACGAAAGCTGGCAGGAAAGAATGGTGAATGTTGATCACTTTCATTTCCCACTTGCTGACAAATTCTTCATCCAGAATCTGCATATAACGCGCCAGCACCAACAGGTCATTGCCTTGCATCAACTGGTCGATTTCTGCATAAGCTTCAGGTTTGTTGTCTTTGGTCACCGGCACAACTTCGAATGGAATACCAAAGTTTTCAACTGCTTCGCGTAAAGTCTCGTGATTCGACACCACTTTAGTAATTTCACAAGGCAAACCACCACGCGCATGACGCCATAACAGCTCAAGCAAGGCATGATCGACTTTAGACACCAAAATACCGACTTTTTTCACGTCACTCACCAGAGCCAGACGCCATTGCATGCCATAGCGTTCTGCCACATTCGCTGCAAAAGTCTGGGTAATACTTTCTTTGCGACTTTGAAGATTATCTAATTCAAATTCAACGCGCATGAAGTAACGTCCGCCCTGCGCTGCTGTCGCATATTGGTCAAGCGCAGTAATGTTGGCACCTTGATGATACAAGAAGCTCGAAACAGCCTGCACGATGCCCGGCTTGTCTTCACAAGTAATCAATAAACGTGCGGTGTTAGCAGTCGTCATATTCATGTTGGTTTAAGTCACTAATCAGTTAAATTAAAAAATAAGCCGAGTATTCTAGCGCGTTTCTTGGATATTCTGAATAGTTTGTTCAGATTCAGAATCTTTAGACGACGACAGGCTGGCAAAAAGTTCCGAAGAGCCCAAACTATTCAATAAACCTTCATAGGTTTGACGACTTTCACCACGTAAATACGCCCCTTCCAGGAATACCATTTGACGCAGTGCCTGCCAGACCCATTTTTCTTCCAGCGTATTGGAATCGGTCAGATGACCCGACATATACAGGAAGTTGGTCCAGTTGGTCAGCACAATCCACAGGTTAATAATCAGTGCTTCAATCTCTGAATCGGTCATGTCCATCAGGCCTGCATTAACAAAGCCTTTATAGATTTTCTGGCCCTGCTGCATCACCTGACCGGCAAAGCGTGGATACATCTTGCGAAAATCTTCGTTATTTTCTACCAGATGATAGACATCACGATGCAGGAAACGGTAAGCCCATAACTGGCTGCTCAGTACCTGAAAATAATGCACCTTGTCATTGGCATCCAGCGCACGGTCATCCGGCAGCGCCAGCATTTCCAGGGTCTGGTGCTGGTACTGTTCCATCAATTCTTTAATAATTTCATTTTTATTGGGGAAATGATAATACAGGTTACCCGGGCTCATGCCGAGTTCAGCCGCAATGTGATTGGTGGTTACCGATCGTTCACCACGCTCGTTAAACAGCTGCAAACTGAGCTGCAAGATACGCTCTTTAGTTTTTAAGGTTTTGGTTTGGGACATCCTAAAATAACCATTCAGTTCATGCATTAGCAGGCTAACACACAAAGTCACTTGACTAATTAGAGTATTTGCTCTAAAAATTAATTAATCGATTTTTGAATAATGGTAGTGCGGCATGAACAGTCACACAAAAACAACATCAATGACACCACATTTTTTTGATAGCCAATATCTGAATGAAGTCTTGGCGCAACAAAAACACGCTTATTTACACTACCCTCTGCCGACTGCAAAGGAACGTATCGATCGTTTAGCTCGACTTAAGCGTATCTTAGTTAAGTATCAAGATCAATTTGCTGACGCAATTAATCAGGACTATGGTAACCGTTCCATTGGGGAAACCAAGATTGGTGAACTGCTCACCTGTCTGGAACATATTAAATATTACAGCAAAAACCTGACCCGGTGGATGAAACCTTCCAAGCGTCATGTCGGCATTATTCATCAGCCGGCCAAAGCCTGGGTGCAATATCAGCCTTTGGGTGTAGTCGGAATTATCGCACCGTGGAACTATCCGCTGTTGCTCTCGATTGGCCCACTAATTTGTGCCCTGGCGGCCGGCAACCATGCCATGATCAAAATTTCCAGTGCATCGGCTGCCTTTGGTGAAGTTCTGGAAAAAGCCCTGGCTGAAGCCTTCCCTAAAGAATTGGTCGCTGTGGTGAATGGTGGCGGTGTGATTTCAGATGCTTTCTGTCGTTTGCCTTTCGATAAACTGATTTTCACCGGCTCAACTGCAGTCGGTAAAACCGTCATGGCAGCCGCTGCCGAAAATCTGGTGCCGGTGATTCTGGAACTGGGCGGTAAATCGCCGGTACTGGTGCATCCATCGATTGATCTGCGCGATGTCGCGCAGCGGATTGCGGTGGGCAAACTCTGGAATGCCGGTCAGACATGTGTAGCGCCAGACTATATGTTCCTGCCTCTCGGAAAAACTGCCGAGTTCATTGATCACTTTAAAGCCTGTGTCGAAAGCATGTATCCGGATATCACCCATAATCAGGATTACACCTCGATTATTAATGTCAAACAATATAACCGTCTGCAAGGCTATCTGGATGATGCGCGTGAACAGGGTGCGCAAGTCATTGAAATTAATCCGCGTAGTGAAAACTCGGCTGATCTGCGCAAGATTGCACCGACCATCGTGACCAATGTCACCCCGATGATGCAGATCATGCAGCATGAAATCTTTGGCCCACTGTTACCGATCATGGAATATGATCAAATTGACGATGTCATCGACTTTATTAATAGCCGTCCGCGTCCACTTGCTTTATACTACTTCGACTTTGATCAGGCGCGTGCCGATTATGTCGCACAGCGTACCCATTCAGGGCATTTCGGGCAAAATACGGTACTGACCCATGTTGCGCAGGATGATCTACCATTTGGGGGTGTCGGTGCATCAGGTATGGGTAAATACCATGGCCCAGAAGGCTTCTTCAGTTTGTCGCATGAACGCTCAGTAATGTCGAATCCAAAGCTGTACAGCTTGAAATACATTCTGCCACCGTTCAATAAACCGATTCACAAGCTGATTTCGAAGACACTTCTCCGCTAAATGATCAAGGCATGAGCTATCGATATAGTTCGTGCCGCGTTTTGACGAAAATCGCTTGTCTTTTAAGCGCATTTTTGATATAAAACGCCCCTTGAATGATTTCAATCCGTTTATTTTTGACTGGCCATACAGATTTGCTGTTGGCTAAATCAATGGAGTTACACCATGTCTAAGGTTTGCCAAGTTACCGGCAAGCGTCCAGTCGTTGGTAACAACGTCTCACACGCCAACAACAAAACTAAGCGCCGGTTCGAGCCGAACCTGCACCACCACCGTTTCTGGTTAGAAAGCGAAAAACGTTTTGTACGTCTTCGTTTAACCACTAAAGGTATGCGTATTATCGACAAATTGGGCATTGAAAAGGTTGTTGCTGACCTACGTGCTCAAGGTCAAAAGATCTAAGGAGTCTGAACCATGCGTGATAAAATTCGCTTAGTTTCTTCAGCTGGTACAGGTTATTTCTATACCACGACTAAGAACAAACGTACTATGCCGGAAAAAATGGAAATCAAAAAATTTGATCCAAAAATCCGTCAACACGTAATCTTCAAAGAAGCTAAAATCAAATAATTTTAGTTTCTTTAAAAAAACGACCTTTGCGGGTCGTTTTTTTTTGCACTTTTTTTATCCGACTTGATAAACTTTCTGCATGTTTTGGCACTTTTTGTGCTTATTTCCCAGCAAACCTAGCTAAAGGAGTATTTAGTGCCACATGACGTAGAGCTCATTATATTACTAGCTGTTGGTTTTGGCTTAGCTTTGGTCTTTGGCTATCTCGCTGCACGGTTACGTCTTCCCCCTTTGATCGGTTACTTAATTGCCGGCATTCTGATTAGTCCCCATACACCCGGTGTGGTCGGTGATATTCATCTGGCCAACCAACTGGCAGAACTTGGCGTCATGTTCCTGATGTTTGGCGTCGGAATGCATTTTTCCCTGAACGATCTGATGCAGGTACGCCGGATTGCCCTGCCTGGTGCGATTTTACAGATTGCAGTTGCCACCTTGCTCGGGGTTGGAGTTTCGATGCTGTGGGGCTGGAGCTTTGGCTCAGCACTGGTCTTCGGCCTAAGCCTGTCTTGTGCCAGTACCGTGGTTCTACTCAAAGCCCTTGGTGATCGTGGCTTACTGGATTCAATCAATGGCCGAATTGCTGTTGGCTGGTTGCTGGTCGAAGATCTGGTCATGGTCTTGGCGCTGGTACTGTTACCTGCCACTGCGGTGCTTTTAGGTGGGCAAGCGCTGGAAGGTGCAAGCGATGAGAATATCTGGCTCACCTTAGGCATTACCCTGCTCAAAGTCGCAGGCTTTATTGCCTTCATGCTGATTATTGGTAAACGCCTGATTCCGATGATCATACAGGTGGTGGCGCGTCTCGGTTCACGTGAGCTGTTTACTTTAACAGTGGTGGCTGCTGCGGTTTCAATCGCCTTCGGTGCCTATAAAATCTTTGGCGTGTCGATGGCACTAGGTGCTTTCTTTGCCGGAATGGTCGTTAAGGAATCTGATTTCAGTCATCGTGCTGAAGAAGAAACCTTGCCACTGCGTGAAATTTTCTCGATTTTATTCTTTGTCTCCGTCGGCATGCTGTTTGATCCGCGCATTTTGCTGGAACAGCCTTTACATGTACTGGCAGTGGTCGGGATTATCATGATTGGTAAGACTATTGCCGCGATGGCACTGGTGCTGTTCTTCCGCTATCCGATTAATACCGCCTTGACCGTCGGTGCTTCGCTGGCACAGATTGGTGAGTTCTCCTTTATTTTGGCTGCGCTCGGTGTTTCGCTCAACCTGCTTTCGCTGGAAGGTCAAAACCTGATTCTGGCAGGTGCCTTAATTTCGATTACACTTAACTCCTTTATCTTTTCCGCGATTGAGCCGGTACAGAAATGGATTCGGGAACGCTCGACTCTGGCCCGCTTACTGGAACGCAGTGGTGACCCTCTGGCGATGTTACCCGATGAAGTCTCACAAGATTACCTGCGCGATCAGGTGGTGATTATTGGCCATGGTGAGGTTGGGCGGCGTATTACCCGGTCATTGATGGAAGAGAACATCAAGGTGGTCATTGCCGAAGAAAACCGTGATATCGTCGAAAACCTACGTGAGAAAGGCATTGCTGCGGTTTCTGGTGTAGCCACTGAAGCCGGAGTACTGATTCAGGCACATATTCAGCATGCGCGCTTACTGGTCATCTCCCCTATGGATATCATCGATATTCATAAAATTGTCGACATTGCCAAGACCTTGAATCCACAAATTCAGGTACTGGTCTGTGCAGAAAGCAAGGAAGAAGCTGAAGCCATTCGTCGGGATAATGTCGGTGCGGTTTATTATGCCAAAGAAGAAATGGCAAAAAATATGAGCAATCATATTTTGAACCAGATTGAGATCGCGCATCAGCATACGCCTTCTCATTAAAGTTTTTCTTTTAATCAACACCAAATAAAAAAGTTGTCGGATCTGGCAACTTTTTTATGGACATCAATATATCTCCGAGCCAAAGATTTTATTAACTCACTGGCTTCAGACTGCTCATGACCCAAATTTTAAAATAATGATTTTTCATCTTCATTTTAAATGAACGTTTTTGTGATACTTAAAATCTGCCTAATTTAGGATCTGTTGACATATCTGTCTCTTATACACATCTCCGAGCCCACGAGACAAACATAAACATCAATCTTTTTATGTCCGCTTTCATTCTTTTACGTTCGGTTAAATCCTATCTGCTGCTTCTTTT
>NZ_MJIQ01000088.1:0-32439 GCF_001878775.1 Acinetobacter sp. AR2-3 | reverse complement strand
CTTAACTGACTGGCATTACTGCATATGCAGGGCTTTTTTTATGCTCTAAAATTCCACGCATTGTACATAGCTTGAATAATTTCCCTGGCTTGCTGCCGGGAAAACATCGATAGCTGAATCCGGAAAAACCCGAGGCAAATTTGATTCATCAGACCAGGCTGACACAATTTAAAATCCAAAGTGCCATCGCGTGGACTAATCACATGTGCTGGCATGTTATAGAGCCAACGTTTGAGATGTGCTTTGAGAGAAGCATAGCGTGGATTTAGAAAACTATACTGTACCGAATGTCGTTTTAAGCACAGGCTGATGCGGAAACCGGCCAAAGTATAATAAATAGCGTGTGAGGTGATTTTCAGTTTAGTTCCCAGCATAAGCAGCGAAAGACCAAGAAAGCCGCCAATATAAACATAAAAGCCAGGAGACTCCTGCCATAAAAATAACAGACCTTGAAGAAAGCTGGAATTGCTACGTGCACTGCTGAAATAAAAAATGCTGAATATTCCGACCGGATAACAAAACAGCAAATATCCCGTAGTGCGCATGATCGGGCTAGCTTGATGAAACAGGATGTTTTCTGGCACATTCATGGTTTATTTTTATGATCAGAAAGCGTATTGCCTTAATGAGCTTAGGTAATCTGTAGCCAAAAAGAAAGGCCCTTTCGGACCTTCCTTTGCGTACTTAATCAAGCTTATTCCACTGATTTTTCATCGTTTGCAATGAGCAGTTTATTGCCAATCGGGATTTGACGTGGCAATTTTTCTTCTGGAATAATGCGCTGCAAGTCGATGATCAATAAACCATTTTCATAGTCTGCCTGTTGTACCTCTATATATTCATCCAGACGTAAAGACAATTTAAATGCACGTCGCGCAATGCCTTTGTACAGGAATTCAATACTGTCATTGCTCTGGTTTTCAGGCTTGCCTAGGATGGTCAGCAACTTATTTTCCAGACGAATGTCGAGTTCTTCCTGACGAAAACCCGCAGTTGCCACCACGATGCGGTAATTATTCTCACCACGCTTTTCGATATTATACGGTGGGTAATTCGGTGCATCGCTTTGCATGGCATAGTCAATAAAGTCATTCAAGCGATCAAAGCCAATACTACGACGAAATAATGGATGAAGATTTAAGTTACTCATGATTAGAACCTTCTCACTAAAGCAAAGTTATAAAAACAAGAAAATAAGATCTGTCATGTCAGACATCAACAGCGCATAAGATTGACGCAATCCTTATGCAGAAATAAATATGTGTTTGGAGCTGAAATTTTCAAGATCAAAAAGAAAAAAATATATAAATTTTTAATAAGATTTTGATATTTATTGAAAAATAATTTTAAAATGCAGACTTGTTGTTTCTTTCTAAATCCTCTATGTTGAGTACATCGTCGCATAGTAAAAGTGCAGGGAGTATTAGAAGAAAATGATCGATTTATATTATTGGGGCACCCCCAACGGCCATAAAATTAGTATTGCTCTAGAAGAAATGGGGCTGGAATATCAAATTATTCCCATCAATATTCTGGAAAATGACCAGTTCCAGTCCGATTTTCTGGCTATTTCTCCCAATAATAAAATCCCGGCAATTGTTGATCAGGATGGGCCACATGGCCGCGCCATTTCAATTTTTGAGTCAGGTGCGATCTTGCAATATCTGGGTCGCAAAACAAGTCTGTTTTATCCAGCCGATGAAGTGAAGCGTATTCAGGTCGAACAGTGGCTGATGTGGCAAATGGGCGGTTTGGGGCCGATGCTCGGGCAAAATCATCACTTTAGCCGTTTTGCACCTGAGCGGATTGCTTATGCCACAGAGCGCTATGTCAATGAAAGCAAGCGTTTATATGGGGTGTTGAATAAACAGCTGGTCGGGCAGGAGTATGTGGCTGGCGAATACTCGATTGCAGATATGGCCATTTTCCCTTGGTTATTACGGCATGACTGGCAGCAGATCACTCTGGAAGACTATCCTGAAGTTTCCAAATATATCGATCGTTTGAATGCTCGTCCTGCGGTTCAGAAAGCGTTGGCAATACAGGTCAGTTAAGCGTCTGCCTTTATGTTAAAATAGCCTTAAGCAAATAAAGCCACCCTTACGGTGGTTTTTTATTGGATGGATATATGAACGATTTTCTTCTGAACTTTACCAAGATTGTTGAAAGTAATACCCGAATTTACTGGAGCATTCTTTTCGGCATTGCTGCATGTTTAGTGCTGTATGTTGCTGAAATTGTGCATATCGATCAGGTGATTGCTGCCCTAAATACCAAAGATCAGCAGATTCTCCGTGCTGCAATTGCACCGCTCAATGAGCAGTATAAGTGGGCGCGGATCATGGCGATGGTGACGGCAGTCGTTTGGTCCAGTTGGGAATACAGCAAAGCCAAGAAAAAAATGGGCTTGAGCCGTTAATGCTTTAATGAGCCTGTTTTTACTGTTTCTGTCGGCCTTTGGTGCAGCGACCTTACTGCCTTTACAGTCTGAAGCTGTGCTACTGGGTCTTTTAGTGCAGGGTAAGCAGAGTGCGGTACTGTTAATTGCGGTGGCCAGTCTGGGAAATATTCTGGGGTCGTGTGTCAACTGGTATTTGGGTCTCAAGATCGAGCATTATAAAAATAAAAAATGGTTTCCAGTTTCAGAAGACAAGATGCTTAAAGCGCAAGCGACCTATCAGAAATATGGTTACTGGTCTTTATTGCTGAGCTGGGTGCCTATCATTGGTGATCCAATTACCCTGATTGCGGGACTGCTAAAAGAAAACTTCGCCCGTTTTCTGCTGATGGTCAGCATCGCTAAAATTGGTCGTTATCTGTTTGTCTATGCGGCCTTTGCCATGTTCTAAACTTGAAAATAATTTTCCTGATTCAGTCTTGGATATTTTTTCAGACTGAAATCCTAAAATCATTCTTTAAATTCGCTTATTGGGTGAAGATGCTTTTGTTTTAAACAAAGATGCTTTAGAATACTCGCTCCCTTACCTGCAGGTCGTTTTGTAATGGTGCAAACGAGCCGAACAGGTGTTCAAAAGAGGTTGTTATGCCTAAGATGAAAACTCGCCGTGGTGCAGCTAAACGCTTTAAAGCGACTGCTAACGGTTTTAAGCGTAAACAAGCGTTCAAACGCCACATTTTGACCAAAAAATCTGCTAAGCGTATTCGTCAATTGCGCGGCTGTGTAATGGTTCACGTAAGTGACGTTGCTTCAGTTCGTCGTATGTGCCCGTACATCTAAGGAGATTATAAATGGCTCGTGTAAAACGTGGTGTACAGGCTCATCGCCGTCACAAAAAAATTCTTGCTCGCGCTAAAGGTTACTATGGTGCTCGTTCACGCGTTTACCGCGTAGCGTTCCAGGCGGTAATCAAAGCTGGTCAATATGCTTACCGTGACCGTCGTCAGAAGAAACGTCAATTCCGCGCTTTGTGGATTGCACGTATCAACGCTGGTGCTCGTCAAAATGGTTTGTCGTACAGCCGTATGATCGCTGGCTTGAAAAAAGCTCAAGTGATTATCGACCGTCGCGTACTTGCTGACATCGCTATGCATGACGCAGTTGCGTTTGCTGCTTTAGCTTCTAAAGCTAAAGATGCATTGGCTGCATAAGTCTTTATGACTTGAAAAAGACCGCTTTTAGTGGTCTTTTTTTATGGTTAAATAAAAGTAGTTATTTTAAATATTATTTAAAAATCAGTGTTGTAAATCCTATATTTTTTAGTCATTGTTAAACTGCATAATCAAAAATAAGGCTAAAAAATAATGATTCGACTTGCCACTCAACAGGATGTCCTGCCGATTGCCCAAGTGCATGTACAAAGCTGGCATGAAAGCTATCAAAATATCATTAAACCAGAGATTCTTGATAAGTTGAGTGTAGAACAAAGAGCCGCTTTGTGGCGTTCTGTGCTTGAACAGGAAAATCGACAGGTATTTGTCTATGAAGAAAATGCTCAGGTGCTCGGATTTGCTGCCTTTAATTTTCCAGTGGATGCACCAATTAGTGAATTGAGAGCACTTTATTTGCTTCAAAATATTCAAGGTCGCGGCATTGGACGTGATTTGGTTCAATTGGGTCTGGGTTTAAGTCGAGAAAAATCCTACCAGTATATGCAGTGCAGCGTATTGAACCTGAATTCCAGTCGTTATTTTTATGAAAAGACCGGCGCCTATTTTGTCAGTGAAGGAGATGCCAGCGATCTGGGCGAGAATCTTAAAGACTTATGTTATCAGTGGGACATTTAATTTTTGAATACTCTGGCCCAGCTGGCTCAACGTAGAAAAATCTAAAACCTGGGAAAAGACGATAGAAAATAAATCAGCCCTTAGAAATGTATGGCTGATTTATCTTTTTATCTCAATATCTCCACCGGTCAATTAAGAGAGCATTTCCGGCCGATCAGCAAATGACAGCTTCGGCTCATTCAAATAATGCTGAAATTTTAAGACAGATACTCAGTCGTGATTCCATCATCTGATGGATGATGAAAACCATCACAAAATCGTCAGCATTATTTCAAGTTGATGCCTGCTCATGAATATCAAAATATCCATTGAATTCTGCCCGTGATGTTCAAGCTTTTCTGGCAAAATGTTAAAGGCCGAAATAGTAGCCAATCAGACAGATAATCACAGTGATCACAATTAAGGTCAGCACATTTGCAGATGAACTGGATTTGCCTGGGTCCTGAGGTTTTTCTGCTTTAGAAATTTTTGGTGAGCGGTCTTCGGTACTCATACCGACAAATGGGTCAGGTGCAACTTTTGGTGTTAGCTGTGCAGTTTTATAGTGATTGGCGACTTTGCTGATGAATTTAGCACTTAAATCATCAATTTTTTGCGAAAAATGTCGCAGGTTAAGTTGCTGCTCCGGGCTGAGTACTTCGCCATCTGCACGATAGGGATGCTGGATTTTCGTTTGAATAAAGTCATTTAAGGCGTCTAGGCGGTACAAAGTCTGGTGAGCATAATCCGCTGAATAGTCAGTGGGAATTAAGGCCAAATGACTTTCGCTATCGGCTTGAATGGCAGGCATGGTGCCGTAATAAGGCAAATTGGTATATGCAGGTTCGGTAAAATCTTGGGCAAGGCTACTTTCAAACAGTTCATGATCGGTATAGGCCTGAATATCATCCCAGTTTGGGGCTTCCAGATCGACATCAATGCGCTTGGCCAGTTTAGGATTTAGCTCATAACACCAGAATGTTTCATGGCGTAAAGGGGATTGCTGTGATTTAGGTGCTTCGTAATCATTGTCTGCGCTGTACCATTCAGGCAGTTCCTTGCCGATGATCCAGGCAGTTTTGGTTTTAGCACCATGACTGACAATAAAATGCGCCAGTGGTAATAGCTCGATATTGGCATTCGGATTTTTTTCATCAACCAGTAAATCAGAGCGATGCAAGCTGAGGCGACGCACGCCTTGTTTTTTCAGGCCTTCCAGCCAGATCTGGAAATGCTGGGCCAGCAGGTGTTGTGACATCAGATCCCGAAAGGCAAACTGATGCTGATTAAAAATGGAATGTTGAATCCAACGATTGAAACTCAGGTCCTGAGTCAAATACTCATTACCGTAAGTGACAAGGGTTAGTTGCTGTTTCCAAATTTGATCGAGTGCCATAGTGATTTGATCTGATTGATATTGTGTTTATCTTATACTTTTTATATTTAATCGTGCCAATCTAATTTTCCTTAAAACGCATCTTCATCAAAGTGTCTAAAAACTGTTAGAATGTGGGGTTTTTAAAATATTTTTTAACCTGTTGCTTTGAGAGTTACTATGTCACTGGAAGCCCTGACCACTGAAGCGCTCGCTGCGATTGCAGCAGCTCAAGACCTTGCTGCACTTGATCAAGTACGAGTGCAATTTACGGGGAAAAAAAGCCAGCTCGCGGAACAATCTAAGTCGCTTGGTAAAATGGATCCTGAAGAGCGTAAAGTCTTCGGCGCACAAATCCATGCTGTACGTGAAACCATTACCGCTGCATTGACATCACGTCAGGCAGAACTGCATAAAGCTGCCTTAGAACAAAAACTGGCAAGCGAAACCATTGATATTACTTTACCAGGTCGTGGTCAGCAGGTGGGCAGTATCCATCCAGTGACCCAGGTGCAAGAGCGTATTTGCCAGTTCTTTACCAAGGCAGGTTTTACGGTTGCAACAGGTCCTGAAGTTGAAGATGATTATCACAACTTTGAAGCACTGAACATTCCAGGTCATCACCCGGCGCGTGCCATGCACGATACTTTCTATTTTGATGTGAACCATTTGCTGCGTACGCATACGTCTGGTGTGCAGATTCGTACCATGGAAACTCAGCAGCCACCAATCCAGATCGTATGTCCGGGCCGTGTTTACCGTTGTGATTCGGATCAAACCCACTCACCGATGTTCCATCAGATCGAAGGTTTATACGTGGCTGAAAATACCAGCTTCGCGGAACTGAAAGGTTTGCTGATTAACCTGCTGAACGAATTCTTCGAAAAAGATTTGAAAGTACGTTTCCGTCCATCTTATTTCCCGTTCACCGAGCCGAGTGCGGAAGTGGATATTATGGATGAACGCGGTCGCTGGTTAGAAGTATTAGGCTGCGGTATGGTGCATCCGAATGTGCTGCAAGCTGCAGGCATTGATCCTGAAAAATACAAAGGCTTTGCTTTTGGTCTGGGTGTTGAACGTTTTGCAATGCTGCGTTATGGCGTAAATGACTTACGTATGTTCTTCCAAAACGATGTGCGTTTCTTACGCCAGTTTGCTTAAAACTTTTTAATAATCCTCTCCTAACCTCTTCTTTTAAAAAGGAGAGGAACTCCGCGAAATAGATGGAGTTCTCCCTCTTTGGAAAATGGGGGAGCAGAGGGGGATTCTAGAGATTTGAATTACAGGTTTTATATCAATGAAAATTAGCGAAAATTGGCTACGCACATGGGTTAACCCAGCCATCGATAGCGAAAAACTTTCTGATCAACTGACCATGTTGGGTCTGGAAGTGGATGAACTTGCGCCTGCAGCTAAACCCTTTACCGGCGTAGTGGTGGGGGAAGTCCTGACGGTAGAACAACATCCTGATGCAGATCGCTTGCGTGTGACCACTGTCAATATCGGTTCAGGTGAGCCACTGCAAATTGTATGTGGTGCGCCAAACGTACGTGCCGGCATGAAAGCGCCAGTTGCGACCATTGGTGCAGTACTTCCAGGCGATTTCAAAATCAAGAAAGGCAAGCTACGTGGTATAGAGTCACAAGGCATGCTGTGCGGCGCTTCAGAAATCGATTTAGAAGATAAAATTGATGGTTTGTTAGAGCTTCCAGCGGATGCACCAGTAGGTATGAACATTCGTGAATATCTAGACCTTGATGACAACGTGATTGACATCAGCATTACACCGAACCGTGGGGACTGCTTCAGTATTCGCGGGATCGCACGTGAAATTGGTGTGATTAACCAATTGCCAGTAACTGCCCCTGAAATTAAAGAAGTAGCTGCGACTATTAGCGAAGAAAAGAAAGTCGTTGTATCGACTGAAGGCTGCCCACGCTATTTGGGTCGTGTCATCAAGAACGTCAATACCAAGGCTGTGACTCCTGTATGGATGGAGCGTGCATTGGCACGTTCAGGTATTCGTCAGCACAGCATTCTGGTCGATATTACCAACTATGTATTAATCGAGCTTGGTCAACCGCTACACGCATTTGATGGCGGTAAAGTTCAAGGTGCGGTACATGTACGTCAAGCGACGGAAGCTGAAAAGTTAGTTTTGCTCAATGAACAAGAAGTTGAACTCAACGAAAAAGTGATGGTGATTGCAGATGATGAAAAAGCATTAGCCATTGCCGGTATTATGGGCGGCTTGTCTTCAGCAGTCAGCGATGCAACCACTGAAATTTTCCTGGAATCTGCATTCTTCGCGCCACTGCATATTGCGGGTCGTGCACGTAGCTTTGGCTTGCATACCGATGCTTCTCAGCGTTATGAACGTGGTGTCGATTTTGAATTGCCATTGATCGCTATGCACCGCGCATCACAATTGATTGCTGAACTTGCGGGCGGTGAGTTCGGACCAATTACAGTTGCCGAAAATGCGGCTCTATTGCCAACACGTGACGCAATTGAATTGAATCAAGCCCAAGTCGATCAACTGCTAGGTTATAGTGTTGACTCAGCGTTCATTACTGATGCTTTAACCCGTTTAGGTTGTGAAGTTACAGTAAAAGCAGAAGGTGAGTGGTCTGTAGTGCCGCCATCACATCGTTATGACATGGTGATCTATCAAGATTTGATTGAAGAAGTGGCACGTATTCACGGTTATGACAATATTCAAATCAGTCTGCCTGTGATTGATGTGAAATTGGCGAAATACCAAGATCAATTTGAGTTGGGTCAACTCCGTCAAACTGCCGTAACTTTAGGTTACCAAGAAGCGATCAGCTTTAGCTTCTCAGACCTAAAACTTGAAAAGCAACTTAATTCCAGTGTGAATCCATTAGCATTAGCTAATCCAATTTCAAGTGATTTGGCTGTGATGCGTTCAACCTTGCTGTCTAGCCTGATTCCTTGTGTTCAGTACAATGTCAACCGCCAGCAAAGCCGTGTACGTTTCTTTGAGCTCGGTCTGCGTTTCGACTATCAAGAAGCCAGCAGCATCCACGATTTAAAACAGATTCCAACTTTTGCATTGATTGCGACTGGTTCACGTCATGCTGAGTCTTGGCATGGTAAGGCACAGCCAATGGACTTCTTTGACTTTAAGGGTGATGTAGAAGAAATTCTGGCTGCTGGTCGTGTCAAAGTAGAATATGTGCGTTCAGAGCGTAGCTGGTTGCACCCAGGGCAATCCGCAGAAATTCTCGTGAATGGTCAATCAATTGGTTACTTGGGGCGTTTACATCCCTCACTTGAAGACGAACTTGATCTGGCAACCACATGGGTAGCAGAATTGGATCAAGCGGCTGTTTTGCAAACTTATGTATCTAATTTTACAGAATTATCACGTTTTCCATCGGTTCGACGTGATATTGCGCTTTTAATTAGTGATAAGATTAATGTTAGCGAAATTCAGGGACTTATCGAAAAAACAGGCGGAGAGCTTTTAGACTCAACTTGGTTGTTCGATGTGTACACTGGACAAGGAGTAGAAGAAGGGAAACGCTCACTGGCATTTGCACTTCTCTGGCAGCATCCAAGCCGTACACTGGAAGATGCTGAAATTAAATCAGGTATGGATAATATCCTTCAAGTGTTAGAAAACACTTACCAAGCGACATTGAGGGCTTCATGACAGCACTAACTAAAGCAGAAATGGCTGATCATTTAAGTGAGCTCACGAGTTTAAACCGTCGTGAAGCAAAACAAATGGTTGAGTTGTTCTTCGATGAGATTAGCCAGGCGCTCATCTCAGGCGAGCAAGTAAAACTTTCGGGTTTTGGTAATTTTGAGTTGCGTGACAAGCGTCAACGTCCAGGCCGTAACCCGAAAACGGGTGAAGAGATTCCGATTTCTGCACGCCGTGTAGTAACCTTCCGTGCGGGACAGAAGTTCCGTCAACGTGTGGGAAATGAGCAGATCAACTGATCTGCTTTTTTAAAAGCTGAAATCTAATATTTTTAAATTTCAGTTTTTAAAATAAAAAAAGAGAGCCAAAGGCTCTCTTTTTTTGTACTGAATAATCTAAAAGATTATTGAGCAGCAGCTTCAGAAGCAGCAGTAGCGTCAGCAGCAGCTTCAGTAGCAACTGCAGCAGCAGCTTCAGCTTCAGATGCAGCGTCAACTTCAGCAGCAACTTCAGAAGAAGCTTCAACGTCAGTAGCTTCTACAGCAGCAGCGTCAGCAGCAGCTTCAGCTTCAGAAGCAGCTTCTACAGCTTCAGAAGCAGCTTGGTTAGCGTCAGCAGCAGCGTCGTCAGCTTTTTTAGCACAACCAACGAAAGCTAAAGTAGTAGCAACTGCAGCAGCAATAGCGATTTTTTTGAATAACATGGCATCACTCTCTAAAAATTGAGATTAAAAAAACCAAAGTTAGTCTGTTAAGTGCTTTTATTGTTCCTAATTGTGTTAGGGACTAACAACGCAGGAGCAGTCTAACTGGTCTGCAAATATGCTATCACTGCGCATTTTTAATTGCTACTGGCAATGATCAAAAAAGTACGGAAAAACGATAAAAAATAAGAAGTTTTTAACAGAAAATAACAATGGAATGAAACATTTAGATTGGAGAAAGGCTTGTTAAACACTTAAAAGTTATACAATTTTTAATCTGAATATTTTATTAATCAAAAACTTAAAAATAAGTTTACATAAATCAGGCTTGATTGTTTCATTCTGTAATTTATGTCAACCTAAAAAAGGCCACCGCTTGGGTGACCTTTCATTTGAAATTTTAATTTGAAGCTTTGCGTTTCATCTGATCAAAGAAATCATCGTTGGTCTTGGTTTCTTTCATGCGATCCAGTAAGAATTCCATTGCCGCCAACTCATCTTGAGTATGCAACAGCTTGCGCAGAATCCAGACTTTACGCAGATTGTCTTCTGACATCAGGCGTTCTTCACGGCGAGTACCAGATTTCTTGATGTTCATCGCAGGGAATACGCGCTTTTCTGCAATGCGACGATCAAGGGTAATTTCCTGGTTACCTGTACCTTTGAATTCTTCGTAAATCACTTCATCCATTTTACTACCGGTTTCAATCAGGGCAGTAGAAATGATGGTTAGTGAACCACCTTCTTCGATATTACGTGCAGCACCAAAGAAACGTTTAGGACGTTCTAGGGCATGCGCATCCACACCACCAGTCAGTACTTTGCCTGATGAAGGGATCACGGTGTTATAGGCACGTGCCAGACGGGTAATCGAGTCAAGCAGAATCACCACATCTTTCTTGTGCTCAACCAGACGTTTTGCTTTTTCAATCACCATTTCAGCGACTTGAACGTGACGTGCAGGAGATTCATCAAAGGTAGAAGCCACGACTTCACCACGAACCGTACGCTCCATCTCAGTCACTTCTTCTGGACGCTCATCAATTAGGAGAACGATCAGAATAACTTCAGGATTATTGCGAACGATGGACTGTGCAATGCTTTGCAGCAGCATGGTTTTACCCGCTTTCGGCGGAGCCACAATAATTGAACGCTGGCCTTTACCAATCGGTGCAACTAAGTCGATCACACGGGTGGTTAAATCTTCAGTGGTGCCATTGCCCAACTCCATCACCAACTGTTCGGTCGGGAATAATGGGGTCAAGTTTTCAAACAGAATCTTGTTACGTGAATTTTCAGGTGTGTCGTAGTTAATCTGATTGACTTTAAGTAAAGCAAAATAACGTTCGCCTTCTTTCGGCGGGCGAATGGTGCCAGTAATGGTGTCGCCAGTACGGAGGTTAAAACGACGAATTTGAGAAGGGCTGACATAGATATCGTCAGGACCTGCTAAATAAGAACCTGCGGCTGAGCGTAAAAAGCCAAAACCATCTGACAAAATTTCTAGAACGCCATCACCAAAAATCTCTTCGCCATTCATTGCATGACGTTTTAAGATGGCAAAAATAATGTCTTGCTTACGGTTACGAGCCATACCTTCGAGGCCCATAAACTCGGCAATCTTGATGAGTTCGCCAATCGGTTTTTTCTTGAGTTCGGTTAAATTCATAGGTGGTCAGATAGAATCAAAGTTCTGAGGTACAGGTTAGAAAGGGAGTAACATTCGGCCGCATACCAGCATTCAAACGAAAGCAATTGAATTTGCAAAAGAACAATTCAGAGATCTGTTTGAGTGTTTCAAAGGAAAATGTGGAAAACAATTTCTATTGCCGAGCGGCATCTTATGTAATGTGTCTTGTAAGAAATTGACAGGATTTAGGATCCTTTATCTCTTGAGTAGCGAATATAAGAGAAAATGCTAGGTTTGTCAATTTATAGCCGAAAAAAATACGCGAGCATGAGTCGCGTATTTTTTACTAAAAATGCTGTGCTTAGATATTGTCATCAATAAATGCAGTCAGTTTAGATTTTGGTGCAGCACCGACTTGAGTCGCAACAACTTCACCATTTTTGAACATCAACAAAGCCGGGATGTTACGGATGTTGAAATTCACAGCAGTTTGTTCGCAAGAAGTTACGTCAACTTTCACGATTTTAACTTTGCCTTGGTATTCATCAGCAAGCACTTCAAGTACGGGTGCAATTGCTTTACATGGTGCACACCAGCCTGCCCAAAAGTCCACCAGTACAGGAACGTCTGATTGAAGAACGTCTGCTTCGAAGTTTGCGTCAGTAGTGTTTATGATGTTGCCAGACATGGAATGTGCTCCAGATTAATATTTTAAAGATAACTAATTATTAGTATTACATAGCCATCTTTAACAATGTAGGGGAATCTGTAAATTTTCAATGCTTAATGTTATTTTGTCTAATGGATGATCACGATAGTGATGATCGTGTCTCACTATTATTCCCGATACAAAAAAGAATAAGGCATTAAATTGTCTCTACAAATGGCTTTTAAATTGCATGCATGTGAATTACTCTAAGCACAATTCGTTAAAGGTTTATTTCTGGAATGTCTGACTTTTTGATTGATGAAGAATTACTTGCCGCCATCGATATGGGATCAAACAGCTTTCATTTGGCCATCGCCCGTGTAGACCATGGCGAAGTGAAGAAAGTGGCATCAATGTCAGAAAAAGTTCAGCTTGCCGCAGGACTAGACGAAAATAAGAATTTAACCGAAGCCGCCCAGCAACGCGGTTTGGCCTGTCTGGCCCGTTTTGTCGGACGTTTAGGCGCAGTTCAGCCGAACCGATTACGGATTGTGGCGACGAATGCTTTGCGTCAAGCCAAAAACGGCCATGAATTTATCCAGAAAGCTGCAGAAATTTTACCGAAACCGATCGAAATTATCGCCGGTCGTGAAGAAGCCCGTCTGATTTATCTGGGTGTATCGCATACCATGGCCAACAGCGGTCGTCGTTTGGTGGTTGACATCGGTGGCGGTTCAACTGAGCTGATTATCGGTGAAGAATTCGAGCCGATTCATACCGAATCGGTACAAATGGGCTGTGTAGCCTTTACCAAGGCCTATTTTCAGGATGGGGAAATCAGCGCCAAAGCTTTTGATAAAGCAGTCACTGCGGCGCGTAAAGAAATTTCCGGAATTGCCAATACTTATAAAGAAGCCGGTTGGGATGCTGTCGTTGGCTCGAGTGGTACCATTAAAGCCTGCCGCCAGATTTGCGTCAATATGGGCTGGAGCAATGATCGCGAACAGTTGACGCGTGAAGGCTTGGAAAAGCTTAAAGACAAACTACTTAAATATAAATATGTCTCGGACATGGAATTCGAAGGTCTGAAAGATGACCGTCGTGCCGTCTTGCCTGCTGGTATTGCTATTCTCTATGCTGTCTTTGATGTATTGGGAATTGA
Source organism: Acinetobacter sp. AR2-3 (assembly GCF_001878775.1). Taxonomy (NCBI): domain Bacteria; kingdom Pseudomonadati; phylum Pseudomonadota; class Gammaproteobacteria; order Moraxellales; family Moraxellaceae; genus Acinetobacter; species Acinetobacter sp. AR2-3. Next base: position 19,023 of record NZ_MJIQ01000088.1, on the reverse strand, counting down.
TCATTTGGTCTATTCCGATGGTGCACTACGTGAAGGCGTGATGTATGACTTGCTTGGCCGTTTCAAGCATGAAGATATCCGTGATCGTTCCGTCCATGCCTTGATTGGTCGATATAATGCCGATGCCAAGCAGGCAGAACGTGTGGTTCAGACCGCACAGAAATTGTTTAATGACGTGGCCAGTGAACTCGGGTTGAGTGTTGAAGATAGTGACCTGTTACGTCGTGCCGCCTATCTGCATGAGATTGGTTTGGCCATCAGTCACAGTGGCTATCATCGTCATGGCGCGTATTTATTACAACATTCGGATATTGCCGGTTTCTCGCAAGTTGATCAAAATCATTTGTCACATTTGGTCGCGCACCATCGGCGTAAATTGCGCGCTGATGCCAAGATTGATGTGATGAAAGTCGGTGGATCTAAACTTTTATGGTTATGTTTGCTGCTTCGTCTGTCGGTTTTGGTCAATCACAGTCGTAGCGATGAGATGCTTCCTGCCATTGAACTCAAGGTTGAAAATGCGCAACAATGGCAACTCAGCGTGTCTGGTGATGCCAAGCAATGGCCATTGCTGGTCGCTGAACTGCACGATGAACAGCAGCAATTTAAAAATTGGGAGATTGAACTCTCGATTCAATCCGAACAGTTTGTTAATTAATACCTTTATAGGGATGAAAACGGTTAACCTATGAAAAATAAAGCAACTCCATCAAAAGCATGGGCGACAGTGCAGATTGCACGTCATCCAGAACGTCCACAATTCCTGGACTATGTGGGTGAAATATTCACTGAATTTGATGCTTTACATGGTGACCGCCTATATGGTGATGATGGCGCGATGATCGGTGGTCTGGCTCGTTTTGATGGTCAACCGGTGATGATCGTCGGTCAGCATCGTGGTCGTAGTACCCGTGAAAAATTACAGCATAATTTCGGCATGAGTAATCCGGAAGGTTATCGTAAGGCACAGCGTCTGCTAGACATGGCAGAGCGTTTTAACCTGCCAGTATTCACTTTTATTGACACTATGGGTGCTTATCCGGGTGTTGGTGCAGAAGAGCGTGGTCAGGCTGAAGCAATTGCCACTAGTCTGGCTCAGCTTTCCAATTTGAAAGTACCTGTGATTGCAACTGTACTGGGTGAAGGCGGTTCAGGTGGTGCGCTGGGTATTGGGGTAGCAGACCGTGTGGTGATGCTCTCTCACAGTATTTATTCGGTGATTTCTCCGGAAGGCTGTGCCTCAATTCTCTGGAAAACCGCTGAAAAAGCTGAACAGGCCAGTGAAGCCTTGGCTCTGACTGCAGAAAAATTGCAGAAAATGGGTATTGTAGAATATGTGGTGGATGAAGGTGAGGGTGCTCATTTAAATCCGGATCAGGTCATGAACAGCTTGAAAGCAGTGCTGAAAGAAGCTTTGAATGAACTGCAACCAATGGAAGCGCAAGCACGATGCGAAGCACGTTACCAACGTTTAATGAAGTTTGGCAGCGACAATTTAGGTCTGGTTTCTTAAAACAGCTGCAGGACTTTCCTGCAGAGACAAAATTTCTCATCGGATGCAGTGGCGGCGTAGATTCTATGCTGTTGCTGCATCTGATGTTTTTTTTATGTCCGGAAAAAGTTCGGGCAATCTATGTTGATCACCAGTTGCAAAGTATCAGTAGTGTATGGGGCACTTTTGTCCAGCAGCAGTGTCAGCAACTGAATATTCCCTGCATCATTCAGCCAGTCAATGTCGCTAGTGGTAATTTGGAAAAGCAAGCGCGCAATTCACGTTATCAGGCCTATCGGCAACATTTGCAAGCGGATGAAATTTTGGTGTTAGCGCATCATCAACAAGATCAGGCGGAAACCCTGATGCTGCGTTTATTGTCTGGCGCCGGCATTGACGGTTTAGCAGCCATGAAACAAATCGATGTACGTGAAAATCTCACGATTTGGCGGCCATTGCTGGATATTTCCCGTGAGCAGATTTGCCAATGGGCATCAGACTTAAATGTTCAGAATATTGAAGATCCGACCAATGTTGATACCCATTATGACCGAGCTTGGGCACGCCAGACCCTGTGGCCGGTATTAAGCGAACGCTATCCTAAAATGCAAGCTGCCTTGGTGCGAACCAGTGAGTTAATGCAGGATGCTCAAGACATTTTACAAGAAGTGCTGCAACAGGATTTAGTATCTTGTGGGACTGAAACGCAGCTCGATCTTGATAAATTTCTACAGCTTTCAAAATCACGACAACATCAATTGCTCTCTGCCTGGATGAAAGGTAAACAACAGTATCGTCCATCTTTAGCGATGGTAGAGCGTTTGCAACGCGAAGTCATTCATGCCAAACAAGATGCTCAGGCGGCATTGCATTGGCAAGGCTTTTATTATGTGCGCTATCAGCAGCAATTATATCGTTTGACCGCAGAGACTTATTTGGCCGAGCAGCAACAGGTTCAAACTAGTCCAAAAACTATAAAATTCGCTTTAAAAGACAGCGTGCAGGTTTTGTCAGGGAAATTTATCATCGCGCCTGCACAGCTAGGTTTATCTCCTACATTATTGCAGCAAGCTTTGCATTTGCAGCAGCGGCAGGGTGGCGAAAAAATTCATTTATATGGCCGTGTCGGTACCTGGCCGCTGAAAAAAGCTATTCAGGAAGCGCAAATATTTCCCTGGGCTCGGCATACTATTCAAATATTAAGCACAGATAATGTTATGCTAGGCGTGTTTACCCCTAAAGGATTTTGGTTGGCCCAATCTGCATATTGTGAAGCAGGCGGATGGCTGCCGATTTCGGTTTCTTCAACTTTAGAACTCAACGACGAGCATTGAACATGAGTGCAGCTTTAAATTGTAATATCTGTTTTATTGGTGGCGGTAATATGGCCCAAGCCTTAATTGGTGGTCTGATTTCACGTGGTTTGCCAGCAACACGTATTACAGTTTCTGATCCGGTCGAAAAAGTCCGTGCTTTATTGGCGGAAAAAGAAATTAATGTGACCGGGGATAATAGCGCTGCAATTCAGGATGCAGATATTGTTGTACTGGCGGTAAAACCTCAGGTTCTGGCTCAAGTGCTGCAACCTTTAAAAGGTCTGGTTAATAATAAACTGATTATTTCCATTGTTGCCGGTGCAGAAATTGCCACATTATCAGGATTGTTGGGGACAGAGCGTATTGTCCGAGTCATGCCGAACACGCCAGCATTGGTACAGACTGGGGCACATGGTTTATATGCCAATGCATTTGTGGAAACCAGTGACCGTGAGCTAGCCAGTCAGGTTCTGGCGTCGACCGGGCTGACCATTTGGGTTGACTCAGAAGCACAAATTGATGCAGTCACTGCCGTCTCGGGTTCGGGTCCGGCTTACTTTTTCTATATGATGGAAAGTATGATTCGTGCGGGTAAAAATTTAGGTCTGGATGAAAAAGTTGCAACCGCACTGACTTTGCAGACGGCTTTAGGGGCGGCGCAAATGGCGATTACCAGCTCGAATACGCCGGCTGAGTTACGTAAAAATGTGACTTCTCCAAATGGGACTACACAGGCCGCACTTGAAGTCTTTGATCGCGCCCAGATTTCTCAAAATATTCAGGCGGCACTTGCCGCTGCACAAAAACGCAGTCAAGAACTGGCACAAGAGCTCAGTGAAAGCAGCAAATCTTCAGTTTAATTTTTAGGAACGTTCAAGTATGGGTGCAAATTCTGCGCTAATTTTTGGCATTATCATTAACGTCGCGATTTTGCTCGTATTCTTCCGATTTTTAATGCAACTGGCAGCGGTCAGTCCTTACAATCCTGTGGTTCTTTCTACCGTGAAAGCCACTAAAATTGTAGATGTATTTGGTCGAATTTTCCCAACCTTGGCCAAAGGCCGAGTCAGTACTGCTGCTTTGGCATTATTGGTCGTGCTCTATCTGCTTAAAATTTTTGGCATGATGTATCTGTCAGGTGGGATGCCGAATGGGCCTGTCCATCTGATTATTCTGACTTTTGTCACCATGATGCAGGATTTGATCCGTTTCTGTCGTTATTTGATTTTCGCTACGATTATCTTAAGTTGGGTGGTGATGTTTACTCAGTCTCGTTCGCCTTATATTGAAGTCGTGCAAGAACTGGCTGAACCTTTACTGGCACCATTCCGCCGGATTATGCCCAATATGGGCATGATTGACCTTTCTCCAATCTTTGCCATTTTGACTTTGATTATTATCGAAATGATTATGAACCAGGTGGCGATTGTATTGCTTACCGGTCTTTAATCGGATCCAAATAAAAAGGACGCTGAGGCGTCCTTTTTATTTGCTCCTCCCTTTAGAAAAAGGGAGGTTGGGAGGGATTTGTTAAACTTCCCAAGCCTTGAACAAGTTTTAATCGAAGTGCAAGAAGATGGGATATTAACCTCTCCCTAACCCTCTCCTGGAAGGAGAGGGAACTTGGATACTCTGAACCAGTAATGCTGCTGATTTCCTAAAAATAGAAAAATATGCGTTCGAAACTTGATAGCAGAAAAGATTTTAATATCGCTGCCTGTAGATGAGGATTATAAATTAAAATCCCCTCCATCCCCTTGCGGAATATATTCCTCACCTCCTATAAGGAAGATGGGGTTAAAGGCACATTAATGCGCCTCATCCCAGTTTTTACCTTTACCCACTTCTACCACCAATGGTACAGAAATCTGCAATACCGATTGCATCACTTCTGCCAGTTTAGGTGCGAGTTCATCGGCAATGTCTTCATCCACTTCAAATACCAGTTCATCATGTACTTGCAACAGCATTTTGGCCTGATCTTTCGGCAACATCTTGTCGACTTCAATCATCGCCATTTTAATGATATCCGCAGCCGAACCTTGTAGCGGAGCATTAATCGCAGCACGCTCTGCCGCTTTACGCACCATCATATTACGGGCATCAATATCTGGGGTATATAAACGGCGACCGAGCAGGGTTTCAACAAAACCCTGTTCTAATGCGACCTGACGGGTACGTTGCATATAGTCATAAATGCCCGGATAACGATGGAAATACTGCTTGATATAATCCTGTGATTCCTGACGGGTAAAGCCCAACTGACGGATCAGACCAAACTCGGACATACCGTAAAGTAGGCCGAAGTTGACAGCCTTGGCCTGACGGCGCTGGTCATTGGTCACTTCTTCCAACGGAATGCCCAAAACTTCCGCAGCAGTACGGCGGTGTACATCCTGACCATGAATAAAGGCATCCAGCAGGGCTTCATCCTGAGATAAATGTGCCATGAGACGCAATTCAATTTGTGAGTAATCGGCTGCCAGCAAGACACGGCCTTCAGATGCCACAAAAGCCTTACGGATTTGACGGCCAATTTCGGCACGAATCGGAATGTTCTGCAGGTTTGGATCAGTCGATGATAAACGGCCAGTTGCAGTCAGTGCCTGATGATAACTGGTATGCACACGGTGAGTATCAGGATTGGCCTGTTTGCATAAACCATCGGTATAGGTACTTTTGAGCTTGGACAAACCACGATATTCCAGAATCAGCTGGGCAATCGGATGTTCAATTTTTTCCAGTACACTTTCACTGGTACTGTATTGTCCGGTGGTGGTTTTTTTACCGCCTTTTAGGCCCAGCTTTTCAAATAACACTTCACCGACCTGTTTCGGTGAGCTGACATTAAAGCTTTCCCCTGTAATTTCCATAATCTGGTTTTCCAGATCTTGCATGGTATTGGCAAACTCACCCCCAAGCTGATCCAGAAAAGCCAGATCCAGTTCGATGCCGTTTTCTTCCATTTGCGTCAGTACACGTGCGACCGGAACTTCAATATTATGCAGAATATTCACCAGTTCAGGATGTGCCTGTAATTTGCTGCTCAAGACTTCATAAAGACGATAGGTAACATGTGCATCTTCTGCAGCATAATGCGCTGCAGTTTCAAGTGGAATCTGGTTGAAGGTCTTCTGTTTGGCGCCTTTACCGGCCACCTGTTCATAAGTCGTGGTCAGATGACTCAAATACAGACGGGCCACATCATCCATGCCATGACGAGTCGCGACGGAATTCAGGACATAGGAAGCCAGCATGGTGTCGAAATACCAGCCTGCCAGATGAATACCATGATTTTCCAGTACATGTGCATCATATTTCAGATGATGACCAATTTTCTTTACAGACTCATCTTCCAGAATTGGTTTGATCTGCGCCAGAATTACTTCACGATTCAGCTGTTCCGGTGCGCCTTCATAATCATGTGCCAAGGGAACATAGTAGGCATCTTGCGCATCGAAGGCGACTGAGAAACCGACAATCTGTGCAATACGATAATCCAGACTGGTGGTTTCGGTATCAAAGGCAAAACGTTTTTCGGTACTTAAGCGTTCAAACAGTGTGTCCCAATCTTGTTGGTTTAATACCGTGTGATAGGTGGCTTGTCCTAACTGGTCATCACTGCTGGTCACAGACGCATGGTCTTCCAGAGGTTCTGGTGCTGTAACCGCTTTGGCGTTAATAGATTTTGCTGCTTGCTGATAATTTGAATTATTCGGGTTGTTCGGGTGATCTAAGGACTGCAGCTGGTTACGGAATTCCAGCTCGGTGTACAAATGACGTAAGGTCTCGACATTCGGCTCACACAGTTTTAAATCGTCATAACCAAAGTTAAGATCCAGATCGATCACAATACTGGCCAGCTGATGGTCCAGTGCAATGCCATCGACATGTTCTTTAATATTTTGACCGACTTTGCCTTTGATCTTGTCGACATTTTCTAAAATGCCGCCAATCGAGCCATATTCAGTGAGCAGTTTTGCTGCAGTTTTGGCACCTACACCTGGCACGCCCATGATGCCATCTGATGCATCGCCCATCAGGGTCAGATAGTCAATAATCTGATTCGGCCAGACGCCAAACTTTTCAAACACGCCGTCGACATCCAGCGGTTTTTCTTTAAAGCTGTCTTCCAGGGTAACTTTTTCGGTCACCAGTTGCGCCATATCTTTATCGCCCGTAGAGATCAGCACCTGATGTCCCATCGCCTCGGCACGTTTGGCCAGTGTCCCGATAATGTCATCGGCTTCGGCACCCGGCAAGGTATGCAGCGGAATGCCCAAGGCGCGGATCAAGGCATGCAGATAAGGAATCTGTTCGGATAATTCCGTTGGCATGCTGGGACGGTCACCTTTATAAATCGGTGACAGCTCATGCCGGAAGGTCGGTTCGGGGGTATCAAAAATTACCGCCATATGGGTCGGTTGGGTCCGGCGCATCAGTTTTTGAATAGCAGAAATCGCACCACGAATTGCATTGGTATGTAAACCGGTTGACGTGGTTAATGGTGGCAGTGCGTGAAAGGCACGAAATAAAAAGTAAGAGCCATCGACCAAGACAAATGGTGGCATGTAATCAATTCCTTATTCAAAATACAGCGCTATTGTACGTGATTTTTACCGCGCTCGCTGAGGCGAGTCTGAGTTTACAGCTTAGCGAATATCGGCCGAAGATGAAATAAGCAGCACAAGCTGTTGTATGATGGAACAATTCAGGAAAGAGAAATATAAGAATGGCTGCAGGACGGAATGAGTTGCGCATGATCTGGCTGATTACCCTGCTGATTGCCGGGATCAGCGCCTGGTATCTGGGTTATCAGATTGTGACTTATCTGTGTGGTTTGGGGTTTATCTTTAGCGTGATGCAATATGTCACTGCGGTAGAAGCACCGCTGAATCAATTGGCCGGACAGCAGCAGATGTCCTTGGAGCAAAACTCTAAAGTTCCTTTATATATTTCTTCAATTACTGCCATTGTTGGTGGACTGGCTGAACTGGATTGGCTGATGGGGATCGGGATTACGGCCTGGGTATTCTTTTTGCTCAGGTGGCTGCAACGTCTGGAAGGGCGCTTGATACAGCTGCAATCACAATCTCTTTCTGCCGATCCCTTACAGCGATCACCGGATCGATCCGATTCTGTTCCATTGGTGAAAACCGAGTCTGCCCAAGAGGTAAACGATTCTCCTCATCTGGTAGATCAACTGCAGCGCTGGCTTTTTCAGGGGAATCCTGTCCTCAAGGTCGCAATCAGTATTTTGGTGATTGGGATTATTTTACTGCTGCGCTTTGCCACCGAGCACTGGCAACTCAGTCTGGCTGCAAAATTGGGCCTGGTTGCACTGGCAAGTGGCTGTGTAACAGGTCTGGGTTATCGCCTGATGCAAAAAAATCGGAGTTTTGCTCTGGCACTGGAAGGACTGGGTTTGGGGAGTCTGTTCCTGACCTTATTTTTTGCCTATTACAATCTGGTGATTCCCACGTTACCGTTGGCAACATTGCTATTTCTCATTATTCTGGCCATCACTCTATATTTAAGCCTGAAACAGGAAAGCATCGAACTGGCTTTGATGGCTTTGCTGATTGCTTATCTGGCGCCGTTTACCTTACCGACCCGCGATGCTTCTGCCGTTGAGCTGATTAGCTATTATTTGCTGATCAATATCGGGGTGGCAGTGCTGAGCAGTTTCCGACCATGGAAGATTCTCAATCAAATTGCTTTTTTAGTCACTGGGGTCGTTGGCGGGATATATAGCCTGATTCATGGTTATACATATGAGCGTTATGCCATGACTGCGCTGATTCTGGCACATAGTGCACTGTTTATCTGGCTAGGTTTCCGCTTTAGCGAGTTGCTGGCACGACAGGATCTCTCACGTTTTCAATTAAAACCGGTATTGGACTTAGCACTGATTTTTGCTGCTCCTATTACCGCTTATATTTTTTTGTATCTGATTCATTTTAATCAGCCCAATCAAAAACTCTGGCAAGCTGGATTAAGCCTGTTCTTTGCACTGGTCTTTGCCGCTTGCTGGACACTGCTGCGCCGTAAACAAACTATCCTGCTCATTTCGCAGAGCTATCTGAGCCTGATGCTGATTTTTCTCGCCTTGGTGCCCCCGATCTTATTGACAGAACAATGGAGTGTGATTGGCTGGGCAGTTGAAGGTGTGCTGATTTATTTATGGGCCTTGGAAAAAAATGTCCGGGTAGCACACTATCTGAGCATGGGCTTATTGCTGATGGCCGGATTCAGCAGCCTGTATTATCTGGTCGAGATTAATCCAACACCGCGAATAATTTTCTGGATTTTGAGTCTGTGCTATGTGGCAGTCGTGGTCATCAGTCAGCTTAAAAAGCAGTACCAGCAGCAGATGAATAGTCTGAGTGTCAGTTTTTTAAGCAGCCTAAGTGTCGCGGCCAGTTTGATGCTATTTGCCTTGCTGGAAGATGAATTTCCGAGTCAGCATGCCTATGTGCTGAGTTTATTTATCATCACACTGGGTTATGTAATGTTCAATGAAATGATCCTGCGCAAAAATCAGGAGTGGTCATGGTTACTGCCGAAGTGGAGTGGCATCTCGCCCTTGCTGGTCATTGCGGCGATTCTAACTCTGGATCGCAGTCAGAATGCGGTGATTGTCTGGAATAGTGATCTGGAACGTGGGGTTTCTGCACTTTCAACGATATTATTGGCCATTCTGTGGCTTAGACCGCTGGCTGGCTTGCAGCTCTCCAAAGAATGGATGAGCTTTGGCGTTTTTAGCAGTCTGGCTCTGGCAAGTTTATGCCTGATCCCGAACATGCCTTATCTGAGCATGGTGATTTTACCTTTATTATTCTGCCTGTGGTGCTATCGGCAGGATGTGCAGTCAGGTTGGCAGCAGCTTTGGCAAACCAAGAGCTGTTTATTGCTGATGGCAACTTGGCTGGTTTGTTCACAGCTGTTTAGCCAGCAAGCCTTTCAATATTACTGGCTGCCGATTCTGAATCCTTTTGACCTGATCAGTATCGCCATGTTTGCCAGTTTTATCTGGATGCTGTTACAGCAAATCAAGGTGGGACGTGATAAAGGCATGATCGCAGTTTTAATGGTACTAAGTCTGTTATGGCTTTCCAGTTATATTGTTTTAAGAGCTTTACATGTGTACCTGCAGACGCCGTTTAATGAGCTGGCATTATGGAGCAATGCGACGGTTCAGCTTAGTCTGACCATACTTTGGGTATTACTCGCCTGGATTACCATGTGGACAGCAACGCTCAAAAAACTGAAACTGATGTGGATTTTAGGCGGCAGTATTCTGGTGATTGTGACCTTGAAGCTCGTACTATTTGACCTGTCACATATTGGCACCCTGACCCGGGTGATTTCCTTCTTGCTGGCGGGCGGGGTGATGCTACTGATTGCTTATATTGCGCCGATGCCGGAGAGGGAGCTTTGAATCCTCTCCCTAACCCTCTCCTTTAAAAAGGAGAGGGAATCTAAGGGTTATTTCAGATCAGGCTCTCTTTTGAGGGCCTTTTCATTGGCATATTGATCGATTTCTTCATTTTCCAAAGGACGGGAAAGTGGATGATCGACAAAGCCCATTTTTGGCACCGGAATTTCAATCTGGTTATCGACAAAGCCGTTGCGAATCCGTTCCTGCATTTCATCACGAACTTTCAGGTAGTTTTCCTGTTGGCACCACACTGCAAACAGCAGTTCAATCGAAGATTCACGGAAAGCGGTAACGGTGACTGCAGGTTTCGGGTCGGCCAGTACCAGTGGATATTTATTGGCAACGTCCAGCAGAACTTCGCGTACCTTGATAATATTTTCATGGAAATTGATCGCCAACGTAATCGGAATCCGCCGTATCGGAAATTTCGACAAGTTCTGCACCGGTGCCCGAATTAGCTGTTCATTCGGTAAACGCACATAGATATTATCTTGGGTCAAAAGTTTAACCGAGAGCAGATCAATCGAAATCACTTCGCCTTCAATGGTATGCCCACGAATCAAGGTAATCTGGATGGTATCACCGACTTCAAAAGAACCTTCACCAATCAGGAACAGACCACTGATCAGGTTGGATGCTGAGGTTTGCGAAGCAAAACCCAGTGCGACCGTTAAAATCCCTGCAGCGCCAAGGAAGACACTGAGTTTAAAACCGGCTTCTTTCAGACTAGCCATCACAAACAGCAGGAAGATAAAATAGAAAATTCCGCGGCGCCAGACCAGTTTCTGATGGGCATTAAAACGGACACCAATGGTGCGAATAAAGGTATTGGAAATAAAGCGTGCGATCAGGAAACCAATAAAGCACAACACCACCGCCACCAGAACTTCGGTCAAACGGTCGGTATTGATATTGGTAAATACTCCCTTCAGGCTGTTGGTGACTTCGGTCGGAATATTTGAACTTGGCATCAGACGCCCTTAGAAAAATGAATCAAACATATTAAATAACGCACCTGCCGGATCGCGCGGTGGATGCAGATAGGCCACTTCACCAGCATTTGGTGGTGTGCGGTTTTCGACCCGAATCCGTGGTGGACGATCCGAACTTTCATGCAAAACGCGGATTTGTGAGGTCCATAAGCGGCCGGTACTTTCACTGTAAAAAAGCGGCAGGGCAGGCACTGGCACATTCATTCGGTCAAAGCGCAATTGCTGGTTACTGGTATTGTGAAACTCAATCGGCGTGACTGCACGAAAGGCTCGCGGATGTAACTGTTTCAGTTCGGTTCTGCCATCGACTGCGGTGGCATAACAGATTTCCCCCGAACGGTGATTGGGTCCAAACCAGGTGTCTTTTGGCAAGATTACCGGCAAATCGAAAATCGGTTCGCGCTGCCCCTCGACAAAACCGGCAATCCATAAGGGCGTGCTGATATAAAGCGTACCGCGCTGTCCGGCAGGAATATAAATCGGATCGACTGGTTTAATCACCACAGAACGGTCTGCAAGGCGTGGCATCAGTTGCAATTTGTTTTGCGTGGATTTGAACATATAGCGTTCAATTTTCACAGGTGGGGGAAAGGCAAAATTCGGATCATCAATCTGATGCCATTGCTGTTCATAATCGTATTGCACAGAAGGGCGGAAATATTCCAGTCGCCATTCCTGAATCCCTCGGGTCAGCCGAAACAGCAAGGAGCCAAACTGCCAGGCTTTAGACTGATTTATTTCAAAATTCTGTTCTCCCCACCAGCGCATTTTCGCTGTATTCGGGATTAATTCATCTTTATCTCGCGGCAATCTTGGCACCCTTTCTTGCTAAATCTTTGAAAACATACTTCACGCTGTCATATGCTTAGAGTACACTCAATTTAAATTTTTTCATCATTATTATAATCCGCGATGCAAGTACTTAAACAATTACAAATCCCATATAGCTTCGCCAAGCGCCATGGTGTGCTGTTGCGTTATGAGGGAGATCAGGCCTTTATTCTGCGTCGTGACAATACCTCGATGCTTGCATTGCAGGAAGCTCGCCGTCTGCTCGGTTATCCGGCTCATTTTCAACTCTGTAGCGAACAGGAATTTAACCAGTTACTCAGTTCCAGTTTTGCCGGCGATAGCGGCGAATCGCAACAGGTCGCTGCCGGTCTGGAAGATCATCCGGATTTACTCAGCCTGGCTGATTCCGTACCTGAAGCTGAAGACCTGATGGATCAGGAAGATGATGCGCCGATTGTGCGGCTGATCAATGCATTGCTCTCAGAGGCGATTCGTGTCGGGGCTTCCGATATTCATATTGAATCTTTTGAGAAAAAATTGTCGGTGCGTTTACGGGTCGATGGCCAGTTACGCGAAATTGTACAGCCACGCCGTGAACTGGCACCGCTTCTGGTTTCACGGATTAAAGTCATGGCCAAACTGGATATTGCCGAAAAGCGTATTCCTCAAGATGGCCGTATTTCTTTGCGTCTGGCTGGTCGTGAAGTCGATGTCCGTGTATCCACCTTGCCATCTTCTTATGGGGAGCGGGTGGTGATGCGTTTGCTGGACAAGCAGGCCGGCCGTTTGAATATGACCCATTTGGGCTTGATGAATAATGACTATGATCGACTCAAGACCTTAGTACATCGCCCGCACGGGATTATTCTGGTAACCGGCCCGACCGGTTCGGGTAAAACCACCACTTTATATGCGGCACTTTCTGATCTGAATGATGGTTCCAAAAATATCCTCACGGCTGAAGATCCGATTGAATATCAGCTGGAAGGCATTGGACAAACGCAGGTCAATACCAAAGTGGATATGACTTTTGCCCGTGCGTTAAAAGCCATGTTGCGTCAGGACCCGGATGTGGTCATGGTTGGTGAGATTCGTGATCTGGAAACCGCAGAAATTGCGGTGCAGGCATCCCTGACAGGACATCTGGTGTTATCCACCTTACACACCAATACCGCGATTGGTGCGGTTACGCGCCTGAAAGATATGGGAATTGAACCATTTCTGCTGTCCAGTTCTTTAATCGGGGTAATTGCCCAACGTCTGGTGCGTACCTTGTGTCCACATTGCGCGACCTGGCATGAGGCAGATGCTTTCGAGAAGAATCTATTTGGCAATATTGAGCATCCCCAAGATTTAAGATTACCGCAACCTCAAGGCTGTGAACGTTGTGGCAATACTGGCTTTAGTGGCCGTACTGCAATTTATGAAATTGTCCCAGTCGATGATCATATGCGCCGTTTGATTCATGGCAATGCGGCTGAATATGAAATCGAAAGCTATGTACGTCAGCAGTCAGGTTCCATTCGTGATGATGGTCTGCGTAAAGTATTGGCCGGAAAAACCACGATTGAAGAAGTATTGCGAGTAACCAACGAAGCAGTAGAATAATTTTTTAATCTGCTCGCTTTATCATAATGATCGTCAGGACTTTTGGATATTTACCAGAGACTGACGATTTTTTTCATGAGTTGTGCACGAAAAGGTGCAGTCGGATTTCCCGGATTACGCAGAGTTTCATTTTCATAAAAGTTCTGCCAGGCTTGTGCCATTGCTAAACTCAGTCCTTCCTGTTTCATTGTTTCAACATCTGCCTGAGTAATATTGAGAAAACGGGCTTCAGCATCTTTGGGGCCAGCTCCCCAGCCAATAATCCCTTTACCAAATTCAGGCAGAATCATATTGTTGGGTGTTGCAGGAATGGGTAGGCGTTCAATTTCAGTATTGAGCAGAGATTTTATTTTCGGACGGATTTTTTCTGAGAGATAAAGATCTGCAAAAGAGGTTGTAGCAGTGAGGAGCAGGAGAGAATTCAGAAGAACTAGTTTTAACATCAATATAAATCGAATAAATGTAAATAAGAATCATTATATATAATTTCTTAAGTTTTTGCTGCAGTTTTCAAGTGGGGAAGAGAAGTAGCTTTTGACAAAAGATGAAGCGGGTAAATTTTGAAATTTATAATTGAAGTCTAGCTATCCTGAAACTTTTTTCAGGATAGCTGTTAAATAAAAAAATTAAGTAATTACGTTTAAGTTCACATCAATATTATTACGGGTCGCATTTGAGTATGGACAGACAATATGCGCAGCATCCACCAGTTTTTTTGCTTCTTCCTGATCCATGCCTTCAAGATGGATGTTTAATGTCACTTCGATCCCGAACCCGGTAGGAATCGGACCAATCCCAACATCACCTTCAATATAGGCATCTTTACTGATATTGAGCTTGTCACGATTGGCAACAAATTTCATTGCACCCAAGAAACAGGCGGAATAACCTGCGGCAAAGAGCTGTTCAGGATTGGTTCCACCGCCTGGTCCCCCCATTTCTTTAGGTACGGCCAATTGGACGTCCAGAATCTGATCGTCAGAAATGGCGCGACCATCACGGCCCCCTGTGGCTTTGGCATGTGCGGTATAGACGGCTTTTTCTAATGACATGAGTTAAATCCCTGTTTATTTTTCGTAGAGCTTCTATGCTCGGTGATTTCACCTGAAGAATAAGCAGGGATTTTGTTATTTTATGCAAGCAAATGAAACGATTCAGGAAAGTTGAAGAAGTCTACGGTGTTGCATTAAAGGCATGGATTCACGCACTTTTTGCTGTTCATTTAAATCAAAGTCGACGGTGATGAGTTGAGCACCTTCTGCATGGATCATATTAAGAAGTTGTCCACGACTATTGGTGGCGGCTGCATGTCCCCAAGTCTGGCGTTTTTCTCCATGCCAGCCTTGTTGAGCTGCACCAAGCACCGAGCATTGGCTATCTAGAGCACGTGTTTGCAGAAGAAGCTGCCAGTGCATTTCACCTGTGGTATAGGTAAAGGCAGAAGGAGCGGTCAAGAGGTTTGCACCTTTGGCTCGTAAATTTAACGCCAGTTCCGGAAAGCGCAGGTCATAACAGACCATTAACCCAATATTGCCAAAAGGTGTTTTGGCTACGACAACATCTGTGCCGGGTTCAAAGAACTTGGATTCCTGATAACCACCGACAGCATCGCCGACTTGCACATCAAACAGGTGAATTTTGTCATAACGTGCTTCGGTCCGTTCCGGACTGATACACAGGCTAACGGTACGCACCCGGCCATCCTCAATGATTGAACCATCCGGACGATAAGGGCAGGGTAATGTACCGGCAACGATCCAGGTGTCATATTCATGGGCAAGTTGTTCCAGACGCTGCTGAATCACTTCAAATTGTGCAGCAGTTTCACGCTGTTTACCTGCTGCAAAACAGACAAAGTTTTCCGGGAAAACAATCAGTTCAGCACCATTGGCCTTACTTTGTTGAATTAAAGATTCAATCTCCACGAAATTGACATCAATTTCATTTTGAGAATTCATTTGTACAACAGAAAGTAAAGTCATAGGGTCCTCTTATAAGATGGTTATACCTTTTGCTCGGAAATTTTATCTAAATTGTCTTGCTCTTTCTGTAGCTGTTTGACTAAAGGTTCAAACATGTTCTGATTGCTTTGATTCAGTTTCATCAAGGTTTTATGCGCATCCAGAACCGTATTCAGCATATTTTGATGCGTGACATGTTCTTCCATCAGCGCACGTGTGCAGACATTTGGATCACCACAATAATTCAGAATCACAAACACCTGGCTCAATCCCATACTATTGGCCAAAGTGGTAATGTCAGAATTGGTAGAAAGCATGACAGCCTGAATATTGTGTACTTGCTTGAGTTTGAGTCCTAGTTTCGCTAAAACACCCAGTACGGTACTGTCAATGAAACTGGTTTCGGTGAGATCAACGATAGCGCCAACTACGTTGTCTTGCTGTTCAATTTTGTTCAGTAATTTGTCTAGACTAATACAAGATTGGGCACGCACTTCGCCGATAAGCTTAAAAATATGCGTTCCGTTCAGACTTGCATATTCAACATGACCTGTTGACATATAAATGCCATTTGCAGAGAAGGATATTAAATTATCCCATAGGGTGTATTGATACTCAAGTGGCTGAAAGTAGTAATCAAATTAAGTGCTTATAAAGCCTGTAAATATACTGCTAATTTACGCGGATAAAGCTTAAAAAGGCGATATCGTCAGCCACGTGTTCCGGAGCCTGAAAAGATTGATTCTGCAAATGGTGTAATAATTGCGAGAATTGTTCATTTAAACCACCATCAAAAGGTTCCAGTGCGCCATCCGAGCAGATAATAAAGCGCGCATTGCGACTTAATACCCATTCATTTTCCTCAACTTCAAGATCTTCGGTTAAGCCCAAAGGGAAACTGCTGGAAGAGAGGATTTTAGGTTCTTGATTGGGTTCAAATATAATCGGTGGAGGATAATGTCCAGCGCTGGACCATTTTAATACATGGGTTTCCAGATTAAGAATCCCGGCAATCATGGTGATGTGCTTTTCAATATTTTCCTGCATCAGCATACCGTTCAGCTTCTTGATCAGCTCGCGCGGCGTCTTGGAGCGACCATGGAAAGCTGCCATCCAGGACGTGAGCAAACTACTGGTGACGCCATGTCCGGATACATCGGCCAAATAGAAAATCACTTCTTTGTCGCTGATTTTCCAATAATCATACCAATCCCCTGAAAGATAGGCTGAAGGCTGAAAATAGGTTTCGACCTCGTAATTGGTCAGTTCAATCGGATTCGGTAACAATTTTTTTTGTAGTTCTGCAGCAGAAGGCAGGTCACGGCTATCCTGGTTACGCTTATATTGTGCATCAATTTTTTGTAATGCCAGATCTGGATTCTCGGGAAGCTTGTTCCAGATCCAGCCGGCTAAAGCCCCTTGTTCCCAGGCCTGAGCCAAAGCAGTACCTTCATTTTCTAAGGCCAGTACAATCGTAGGCAGATTCCACTTATATTTCAGATAATCATGTACATCTGCAATCGCAATAATCGTAGAGTCATACAGTTCATGATCATCCAGATAGATCATCTGAACATGAGGAAGCGTATCAAGTACTTGATCTAAGTAAGGAATATCACGAGTCGGTTGAATGAAATACATAAAAAAGTGATTCAATCCCAGGATTGGCTATAAGATGTACTATAACAAGCAAAGTATTGCTAGCGAACAGATTTTCACTAGCAATCATACATGAAGCTTAAACTTAAAGATCTTCGTTTGAAGATTCAATGTTGCTATCACTAGAAGGTGCATCATCAGAATTGTCATCTTCAAAATCATCTTCTAGGAAAAGCGTATCTTGTTCTGTACCTTTCTTTTCTGCAATTGCATAATTGGTACGTTGTAAATAAATATCGCGAATCTGCGCATAGCGATCGCCAGTCAGCACTCCTTCAACGTCCAGTATTTCTGAACGGGTATCGATGGCACGCCAAAACTGATCAGTCCAGTAAAGTCCATCTTCATCTTCGAGAATGTATTTTTGTGGACGAGCTTGACTATCTACAGCAGTACCGATTACGCCACGGACAGAACTTGGACCTAAAAATGGCAACATGATATAAGGGCCAGAAGGCACGCCATAATAACCTAAGGTAATTCCAAATTTTTCCTCTTCATGACTCAAGCCCAGGCGACGCGCTGGATCAGCCAGTCCTAAAGTTGTTAAGGTGTTAATGGTAAAACGACCTAGGGATTTAGCAGCGCGGGCAGGACGACCTTGAATCAGCTGATTCACCACATTCCAAGGTTCACCTAGGTTACTGCGGAACTGGGTATAGCTGCCACGAACATCTTGAGGAACTTTTTCCACATATTGTACGGCTATGGGACGTACCACGGTGCGGTCAATCGCATCATTAAACTGATAGATCTTTCTATTTAGCGGCTGAAAAGGATCTTTAACTTCTTCAGCTTGTGCTGCACTGGCATCAACTTTCAGTTGCGTTTGTAATTGTTGCGCTTTGGTTGAGATCTTTGTTCTAAGTGGCGTTTTTGCAGGCTCGTTTTCCAGATTTTCCACATCGGTGGCCACCTCGGCGAAAACATGTGCGCTTGAGGCTAAAGAAAATAAACATATAGATAAGTAAATAGAACGATGCATAAGGTAACCCGAGGCCTTTTCTGTGTAAGTAGCACTACTTATTAGTATGAAAATAATAAACGTTATATTCACGAATAGACATCATTTAAGCAAATTTGTATAAAAAATGAATGAAAACACACGAAAAGCTTAAAAAATATACATACAAAATGATTTTCTTGAAAAAGGTGTTGCAAGGGCTCTGAAATGCTGTAGAATGCACATCCATCGGCGGTGATGAAGATTAAAACTTCTGATAAAACAGTGACTTAGTTAAGTTTAATTGAGTTGGGTTTTATTTGATAAGTTTGAAAAATAGTTTTCATTACTTGTTGACTTTCTAGAGATAGAGAGTAATATAGCCGACCTAGCTTGCTGGTGACGAATTAGCAAGAAGATCATTAAGAGATTATGAAGAACAACTTGTGTGGATTTTTACTGGTTGATTGATCGAAATTATTTTCATTGATTGATGGTAGAAATTACTCGAAGTTTATTTGAGAAATATTTGTCAGAAAATTGATGAGCCAAGATTGGTGCCCTTTAAGGCACTACATAGTATTAAACTGAAGAGTTTGATCATGGCTCAGATTGAACGCTGGCGGCAGGCTTAACACATGCAAGTCGAGCGGGGAAAAGTAGCTTGCTACTTGACCTAGCGGCGGACGGGTGAGTAATGCTTAGGAATCTGCCTATTAGTGGGGGACAACATCTCGAAAGGGATGCTAATACCGCATACGTCCTACGGGAGAAAGCAGGGGACCTTCGGGCCTTGCGCTAATAGATGAGCCTAAGGCG
>NZ_MJIQ01000087.1:0-3585 GCF_001878775.1 Acinetobacter sp. AR2-3 | reverse complement strand
ACTGACTACAGAACTGACTACTGAACTGACTACTGAACTGACTACTGAACTGACTACTGAACTGACTACTGAACTGACTACTGAACTGACTACTGGATAAACATATGAATACTTTGGCAAAAAAAGATGAGTATGTACGTGCTAGGGTTCCAAATGAATTAAAGGTTCAAGCGGAGCGAATTCTAAAAGAAGTGGGTTTAAATACTACAGATGCTATTCGCTTATTATTAACGCAAGTAGTAAATCGAGGTGGATTTCCTTTAGAGTTAAAAACCCCTAACCGTACAACAATTGAGGCTATGAACTCTGTTGCAGAACCTAAAAAATTTAGTTCTGCTCAGGAATTGTTTACGGATTTAGAAGATGACACTGACGATTAGGTACAAGAAACAATTTAAAAAAGATTTTAAACGGGTAAGCTCAAACCCAAAGCTTAAGAAAGGACTCTTAATTTTGAAGGATCTTATTGATGAGCATTTGGTAAAAACAGGGACTGTTCCAGAGGAATATTTACCTCATCCTTTAATTGGAGAATGGAAGCCTCATATGGAATGTCATGTCTTACCTGATTTATTGTTAATTTGGGACGTGGACAAGGAAAATAATGAATTAATCCTTGCCAGAATAGGATCTCACTCTGAACTTTTCGGATAAAAAAAAGCCCAACTAGATGTTGGGCTTTTTTTGTGACTATTTTTTAAGCTTTAGTTACAAGTCTTTTATAGTTAGTTAGTTGAGAAATTTCATGTAATATCTTCTTCTTTTGAGGGGAATAAAACATGTTTGAAAAGAAACTTAAGGGTGCATGGATTATTCATCATGCACAAAAATTAAATGAGATAAAATATGCGGATAATACATTTGATAATACTTTAACTGCAGGTAAAGCAGGCTTACTTTTGTCATCTTTATCTAAAGATGATGAGTCTGAAATAACGTCTTCAAAAGTACAGGCTCTTAGTACTTATGTGGGAATAACTAACTTAGAAAGAAAGCCACTACTAGAATTATTAAAAGAAAAGGAATTAATTGATTATAGTAAAAATGGTGATGTTGTAACGTTAGGATTAACTCAGCACTCAATTTTAGAACATACAGCTAATATTTTTGATCAAAGTAATGATTCTTTTGATAATATTGAAAACGCATCAATCTTTTTGGCTGAGAAAGCGTCTCAAGAACCAATTTTCCAAAATGAAATAAAACCTCTCCTGAGTGATGAATTTAAACTTACCTCTGATAATTTAGATTATTTATTTACCTCTGCTGAAACTATTGGTTTTACTGATGTGGAGACATTGTCTGATAAGGGTAAATTACTGTTTAACGGTAATCTTTTTAAAAGACAATATTCCGAAAAAATAGGAAGAGTATTTCATTCTTTATCAGCTGAAGAAAGTACAAAGATAAATGAGCTAAATTCTATTATTCGTTCAGAAGGATGCGTAGCAATAAGCGAAGGTACTCGCGTACTAGGACAAAAACTTTTAGATAAGTTATTACCTATCGGAGTATACGAAGTAAACATAGTATCCAATTCTAAAGAAGAAATAGGTTTTCTAACTTTACCAGAATCATTTTCAAAATTTGGAAGTAACTCTATTATTGATGATACTTTTGATTTAGCGAAAGCATTTATTAGTTCTTTGAAATATGGAATGACACGCAGTGCGTATGGACGAGGGCAAATTCAAGCAATAGAACCATTATTAAGAAAATTAATTGCGGGAGGGCATGTAGGACCTGTTACCGCAATAGGCCAGGATTATAGAGTTCTTGAACTGAAGGGAGTTGTTCAAGTCATTCCTTACGCAAATGATAGATTCTACTTAAAATTATTAAAAAAAGAAGTTGGTGAAATAGCCTTATTAGTTTTAACTTCAGGAAATGCGAGTGAACATGCTTTAATTTCGGATAGCCTAATACCATCTACAGCAGCTACTCAATTTAGTGGACCAGAGGTAAATCGTGATTTATTAAGGAAAAAACAAGTAAAAGTAAATCCTACAGCAACTAATAATATGTTAGATGCTTTACGGACTGGAGGTATTTAATGGCTGATTTAATTACTTTACCTAAAGGTATGGCACTAGAAGAAGTATTAAGAGACTATTTTCTAAAAACAGGATCATATGTTGTTCGTGGTGTACCATTTGTTTATGAAAATGATGATGTAACAGATATAGACCTATGGGTATATTCGAGAGCTTCATCATTTTCTAGGGAAATAACTGTCGTTGATATAAAAAATAAAAAAGTACCTCATGCTTTAGAAAGAATTTTTTGGGTAAATGGTTTGAAACAAGCTACGTATAGCAACAAAGCTATTGTTGCTACAACTGATTCTAGATCTCTTATTAAAACTTTTGCAAAAAAACAAGATGTCATGGTTTTAGATGGAAAGTTCTTATCAAAGTTAGTTAGGAATCAGAGTCCGAATGAAGAAAGGCTTTTTGAAGAGCAATTATCAAGTTTGATCGATTCCTATGAACTACAAAAAGTAGATGGGGATTGGAAAAATAGGATGAAATACTGTAAATCGATTTTATCTAAACCGATTAATTTTGATTCATGTAATTCCTGGCTTGCTGAAGGAAAGTTTTTTGCCCAATTAGTTTTGACGCGGGAAAGAGAAAGATATACAGCAATTAGATGCTTATATTTGATCTGTTCTTATTTAGCTTTAGGAATAGATTTCTGTATGCGAGAAATTTCTTTTCTTGATCCTCATGAACGAATTGAAAAACTTAAAGAAGGATTTCTTTTTGGTGATAGGGGGTTTGCTGGGACGAATGATTTAATTAAATTTTCAATGAATATGATCAATCAATATGTAGAAGGTGGCGATGTTCATGCTAGACTTTTAAAGCAAAGGTTTGATAGTGATGTGTCAAATCTTCCTGTAAACATTCTGGCTGAATATTTTGCTAAAACTGAAAATATTAATCATATGTTTCAGTTTGCAAAAACATTAGAACAGATGGCTATGCAATCTAAAACACCAACACTACCAGAAGCACTTGATATTAAAGGATACTTATATTGTCTTTTAGATTATTGGCAAATAAACCGTCAAGAATTTTCAGCTGCTATGAGTTCTACTGAAAATTGATATAAGATTAACTAATTCTAAAAAATTGATAATAAAAAACCCCGGCATCCTGCCGGGGTTTTTCGTATTGGTTCGCTCGGTATAACTCCTGTCGTACCTTACAGTCCTTGTGCTTATCTCTTGTTATTCTTGTATGGAACTTCCTATTCCCGATGAGTCCATCATAGGAAAATTCCACTGTCCCAGGTAGCCGCAAAGGGCCGAGATTTATGTACGCCAGAGCGTACAAAATAGCCTAAATTTTATCCCCAGCAATTGGGGATAGTTTTGGAACCTGGATCCGCATGAAATGGGCACTGATTGCCAAATTGATCATTTATTGATCAAAATTCTTGGCAAAATGTTACAGATTCGCTTAAAAACTCACCAACTTATTACAAAAGCCATTTTTTGTGCATTTTGTGATCAGGGTGAAATTTTTAAGTTATTGAAATTTAAATTAATATACAGATGTACTTCGTATAACCGCCATT
>NZ_MJIQ01000086.1:0-16192 GCF_001878775.1 Acinetobacter sp. AR2-3 | reverse complement strand
ACTTTCGCAAGAGATCTAATAATATCGTCTAAATACCCAAGTACGGGAATTAAATCAATTGGTGAGAAGGCATAGGCAGCAATAATTAAAGCTAAAAACTTTATAGAATTGGGCGTTCGCTTGTCTTTTGCAATAAGCCAAACAACCAAGATATCTTTTTTAATTGATTTAGCCCATTGTTTGATTCTTTGATACATAGCAAATATTAAAAGAACTATAGAGATTTAATCATAAGAGAGTTTTCTTAAAACAATATAGATTTTTATTATCCTATTACGATTTTCTAGAATTAACATAATACACGTTATCCGAAATTCTATTTTTTATTATATATAAATCATATCTTTATAGTTTTTTAAAAGCCCAATTCAAGTAAATTGGGCTTTTTAAATAATTTATTAGGTTCCATGTTGATTATTTAAGCAATGTTCCGTGAATTTATTTAATTTTAATAAACATCATCCTATTTTTTTGTGAGTCATTATTTCATATGTTAGAACTGAAATCGGTTCCTAAAAAATAGGGGACGTGGTTGATTATAAGAAAGGAAAAATGGCACAGAAAGACATTTTTTAGATGGAGGTTCAACTTACTCCGACTTGTGTAAAAGTTGTACGTGCCTTTCAATGACATTCTATGCATCGCAAATGAAAAAAAAGTGAGTCGGCTGAAGATTGATCTTCAGCTTTGAATCCCGTTTAAAACTGATCTTTGAGAGTTCTTAAGCGCTGGAATTCTTCCACGCTTTCTGCACGTAGAAAAGGATTGGTTTGCAATTCATCTTCAATACTACTTGGCAGCGTGCACTGGCCTACCATACGCAAACGCTCAATCTGCTCGAAGCGTTCCAGAATCGCTGGATTGTCTGGTTCGACATGCTTGGCAAACTGGGCATTCGATAAGGTGTATTCATGGGTGCAATAGACTTGGGTGCGCGGTGGCAAGGCGGCCAGACGGGACAGAGAATGATACATCTGTGAATAGGTGCCTTCAAAAACCCGGCCACAGCCCATGGCAAATAAGGTATCACCGCAGAAAAGCACATCAATAGCATCAATAAAATACACAATATGGCCGAGGGTATGCCCGGGTACAGCAATCACCTGGATATCTATTCCATGAAAATTAAAATGTTCTTCATGCCCAAGCGGATGGGTGATAAACGGAATTTTGCTTAATTCTGCCCGTGGTCCATACACGGGCAGATTTTTTCCCTGGATCAGTCCCGGCACACCGCCAATATGATCTTTATGCCAGTGAGTCAGCCAGATTTGACTTACGGTTAAACCGTGCTCGGTACAATAGTCATGTACCAATTCTGCTTCGGTTGGATCAATCACGGCCACCTGATGCGACGCGGTATGTTCAAGCAACCAGATATAATTTTGCAGTGAATTCTGGACATCAATACAGTGAATTTTAAAAGGCATCATAGCGCATCAGACCAAATGAAGATTAAGGATAAAGTAGCATAATTTCGGGTGTTCTGGGGCTTGTCGATATCATCTGATCATCCGCGATTATTTTCATTTATCCTAAATTTGAAAAATTTATGATTCCGGATCATCAAGGCTTACAGCATTGCCGATGGTATAAAAATGCCCGCCGGCTACATGATGAATACTTTTCCATTCTTCATCCACTTCATGATAATGCCAGTGGCCGTCGCGGAAGACCCGATCATCGGCATAGGCTGCAATCACCTTGCCTATAAACAGGTCATGCATTTGCTGGTTATGCGGCTCAGAAATCAGCTCGCAGAGTATCCAGGCCGCACAACCTTGTACTAGAGGAATATCAGAACCAGAAAAATGAAATAGTTCTACTCCTGATTGTGCCAGTTTGTCCGGCACATCATGCAGGCTCTGCGTACCCAGACGATAGACCATATTCAGTTGTTTCAATGTTGGAATTTGCAGCGCGAAATAACCTGAATTTTCAATAATATTTCGGGTTTTGGTGCTTTTATCCAGAACCACAGTCACTTTTGCGGGGCTGAATTCCAATGCGCATGCCCAGGCTGCTGCCATAACATCTGTATCCTGCTGATCTTGAGCAGATACCAGTACAGTAGGGCCATGGGTAATCAGACGATAAGCTTTTTCTAAGGGAACGCTTTGAATATGGGAGTTTGTCATGCCGCACCATTTACGATATTTATTTAACAGGCTAGATTAATGAGATCATTAACATATTCAAGTTCATTCTTGCAAAAAAGCTTTTAAACTAGAGATCGTTATATTCAGGAATTCAAAAAATGAAAATGTACCAGGTCGATGCGTTTACCGCGGAACTGTTTAAAGGCAATCCCGCAGCCGTGATTGTGCTGGAGGACTGGCTCGAAGATGGTCTGATGCAAAATATCGCCTTGGAAAATAATCTGTCTGAAACAGCTTTTGTTAAAGTTATCGATAGTGATAATTATGCGATCCGCTGGTTTACGCCAACCAAGGAAGTGGATTTTTGTGGTCATGCGACATTGGCCAGCAGCTTTGTACTATTCAATCAATTTGATACGGGGAAAACGATTCATTTTCATGTAAAAGATTTGGGAATTTTTGTGGTCAGCCAGGATGCGGATGGCAAGATCAGAATGAACTTTCCAATCCGTCGTGCAGAGCCAGTTGCTGAATATCCTGAGGCCTTAAGACAGGCTTTGAATAAACCGTTTAAACAGGTTTATCTGAACGCGCAGGGCTATATTGTTGAATATGAATCGGTACAGGATGTGCTGGATGAAATGCCTGATTTTGAACTGTTAAAACAGTTGAATGGCAAGCGTACAGCCATTACTGCTCAGAATACCTATTTAGACGTCGCGATCACTTCACAAGATACCCAATACGATTGTATTTCACGTTATTTTGCACCGAGTAATGGAATCAATGAAGATCCGGTAACAGGTTCAATTCACACCGGAATTGCACCGCTGTGGGCCGAAAAACTGGGTAAAAATGAACTGGTCGCCTATCAGGCATCAGCGCGTGGTGGGGTGCTATATTGTGCCTTGCAAGATCAGGATCGAATTGAAATTTCCGGTTATGGAAAATTATATATGCAAGCTGAAATTTATCTTTAATTTTTTAATTACATAGAACTACATGTCGTCAGGTGAGGCGGCATGTTATTTTGATGGTCCGGCTTGGAATAGATTATTCAGAAAAAGAATCATTCTCTAAGATGGGCGCGAATAAAAATTTATATTTATAATTTGGATGAAGAATGTTGCTACGTTATAAAAATTTAAGTCTGGCTATTATATTGTCTGGCTGTAGTGTACTAAGTTTTGCACAGCCTGTTTTGGTGAAAACGGAACAGAATATTGAAGAATACCGACTGGATAATGGACTGCGCATTATCCTGGCACCGAATGATAAAGAAAATAAAGTTTTTATGAATACGGTCTATCTGACCGGCTCCCTGAATGATCCTCAAGGCAAGGGCGGTCTGGCGCATCTGCTGGAACATTTGGCCTTTAAAGGCACAGAAAATGTCAAAGGGGATGAATTCCAGCGTCGACTGGATCAATATACCTTGATGACCAATGCCAGTACCGACTATTACTCAACCAAATATACTAATGTGATCCGTCCTGAAAAAATTGCGCTGAGTGAAGTCATTTTTCTCGAAGCCGAACGCATGGACAAGCTGGTGCTTCAGGAAAAATATGTACCGACTGAAATTGATATTGTAAAACGCGAGCGTGAAATTCGTCTGGATCAGCCATTTTCAGTATTGATCGATCAGGTGTTTAAATCTGCTTATGGCAATCAGTATTTAGGCCGTTTGCCAATTGGTGACCTAAATGAGCTGCAATCCATCAATATGCAGGAGCTGAACCGTTTTTACCGTCAATGGTATGCACCGAATAATGCCTTTATGGTGATTTCAGGCAAGTTTGACAAGGCCGAGGTGTTAAAACAGCTGGATACGCATTTCAGTCCGATTCAGTCTCGAAGTGTACCGGCGCAAGTGAAAGTGCCGGCGCTTAAACCCGAGCAAATCAAACAGCGTGAATTTACAGTAAAGAAAGGCAGTGATCTGGCCAAGTTTAATCTTTATTTGAATCAATCCGAAGAAAGCATTAAAACGGCTTTGGCTGTTTCGCCAACGCTCTATACTTTGCAGCCAAGTGGACATCTCTATCAGAATATGGTGGAAACTGGGAAGTCAACAGCGGTGCAATCCAGTACCTGGCTGGATAAAGACTTTAATCTGGTGTTTATGGGAGCAATCTATGCTCCGAATCATCAGGCACAAGCGATAGAGCAGGGACTGATTCAAGGCGTAGAACAGAGTCAGCCATTTACCGAAGCAGAATTAAACCGGGCTAAAAATCTGACCCGAAATCAGGCCGACAATATTAAAAACAGTGCGACTGCTTTGGGTTCACGTTTAAGCGATTATGCAGTGGCGTATTCAGGTGACTGGAGCCAGTATTTTAAAGATCTGAATTCAATTCAAAGCCTGAGTGTGAATCAGGTCAATCAGGTCTATAAGAGTTTTTTAAAACCTGAATACCGTATTTCTGGCAATATTTTACCTACCCCGGAAGATCAGAAGAAAGCGCAGGAACTGGCACAGACAGAAGCACCGGCAAAAACTCTGGATCAGCAGGCTGAAGCAGAAGAGCCAATGAAAGATGTCAGTGTCTATCAGGCTGAAGTAAAGCAATATGTCCAGGAATCCAAACAGTATTTGTACAGTAAAGACAAACAGATTCAGCGTGGCAAGTTGAAAAATGGCATTAAATACGCGCTGTTTCCGACGACTACCCGCGATGACAAGGTCTATGCCACAATTTCACTGGATTTTGGTACCGCTCAAAGTCTGATGAATAAAGGCGAGATTCTGGACCTGACGGCTTATTTAATGTTGCGCTCTTCGGAAACTCAAAGCTTGCAGCAGATTGCCGATAAAATTATTGAAGTAGGCGGTTCGGCAACTGCCGGTGCATCCGGCAATGGCCTGACCTTGCAGATCAGCGCCAAAAAAGAAAAGTTTGAAGAGTTTTTTCAGTATGTGGTTGATGTGCTGAAAACGCCGGCATTTGAACAAAGTCAGTTTGATTTAATCAAGGGACAGACTTTATCCAGTCTGGATCGTCCTTATACTGAACCAGATACGGTGTCGAGCTTGACGATGGCCCGAACGATCGAGATCTATCAGCCTGGCGATCTGCGTTTCCATTTCGAGCCTGAACTGGCCAAAAAACAGTATCAGAAAGCGACTCGCGAACAGGTTATGGCACTGTATCAGCAGTTTTTAAAAACCCAGCATGCACAAATCGCGGTCACAGGTGAGTTTAATCCAAAATCGATGCAAAAAACGCTGAAAAACAGTTTCTCAGACTGGAAAGCTACACAGCCTTATGAGCGTCTGAAATCGGAATATCGAAGCTATCCAGCCCAGAAAATTCATGCGTTGTCTGAGCAGCGTGAATTCGGGAGTTATGAGGCATTCATGAGCATGCCGGTCGGCGCAGATCATGCCGATGCACCTGCATTACAGGTATTTCGATATATTCTGGGTGATTCACAGTTATCGTCACGACTGGCACAAGAGCTACGCGAGAAAAATGCACTAGTCTATGGTTTTAGTGCAGATGTGCAACTCGATGAATGGGCAGATGTGGGCGCCATGATGATTAGTGCCAATTATACGGCTGGAAAATCCGCACAGGTTTCTCAGGCAGTGCATAAGGTACTCAATGAACTGCTGACACGTGGCGTGACTGAACAGGAAGTCGAAGCGGCAAAAGCCAGTATCTTGAAACAGCGTTTAACTGCACTCGAAGATGATCGCCGTATTCACACTATGTTGATTCCACAGCTGGAAAAAGACCGTAATCTGGTTTACCGGGAAAAACGTGATCAGGCGATTGCTCAACTGAGCAAAGCCGATATTGATGCCATGATCAAAAAATACATCAAGCCGGACCAGCTGGTGGAAGTGATGGCTGATCAGTACGGTAAGCAAGTTAAAACATCATAGTGTTGATAAAAAATCCCCTCAAGTGAGGGGATTTTTTTATTTTAGTTTTATGCTTTAGGTTGCTCTATGGCTAAAAACAATCCCTCCAGTTAAGCTTGCAAGGATAGATAGGAGCAGACTCCAAACAGATACAATAAGAAGGAAAATCAATATTCCACAGCCAAGCAAAGTTGAAACGAAAGCAATATCTTGATCAAAAGGATGATGGATCGCCACTTGATAATAATAAGACGTTATCCAGCTTGAAATAATAGTGAGTAAAATACAAAGTCCTTTGCCTGAAGGCGTATTTAGACTGGAATCTGTTATCCAACTTAGCATGTCCTCATCTACTCAAAGTCGATAAAAACGTTTAGCATTTTCATAAAAAATCGGCTTTAACGCATTTTCATTGTAGTCCTGCACAATATCGCTAAAGGCATCAATAATGTTGGTGAGTGAGCTACTGACACTGTCCATTGGAAAGTTGGATGCAAACATCACGCGCCCAGAACCAAAACAGTCTAAAGTATGCTGGATCACGGGTGCGGCACGTTCCACTAATTCCTGTTTACTTGCCAGCCGTTTCTGCGTGTGAAAATCATGTCCCAAGACTGGCATAAACAGACCAGACATTTTGGTCGATACATTTTTGCATTCGGCCAGTTCTGCCAACTGATCTTTCCAGTCTGCAAATATCTGGGTGCGATCTTGTTCGGTCTTGCCTGTAGCTTTGCTCACTTTGCCAAATAAACCTGCGGGCGTACCCAGATGATCCAGCACAATAGGGGTGTTTGGAAAGGCTTTGGCCAGCGCAGTAACATCCGCAATCTGGGTAGAGTACACCCAGGCATCAAAGCTTAAATCTTGCCTGGCCAGTTCTTCAAAGCCCTTCAGGAAATCTGTGTTGCGATAGAGATGCGGTTCATCGGTCCAGGCATGAATCCCTTTATCTGGATGTACTGCAGCCATTTTACGGATGCCCCGAAACTTGGGAGAAGCTTCGCGATGCAATTGAATCAACTGTTTAAAATTTTTCTGCCGCGGATCCGCCGTGGCGACAATTCCACCCAATTGGATAGTGTGCTGATCAAAAGGAAGCCCAGCGATAAAACGGGTTTCATTTACCACACCCGTACCTTTATGGTCATGCCAGCTGGCTTCAACATGCACAATCTGCTCTATTTCATAATGTCCTGCATCTTTCTTGTAATTTGCAGGCAGATAAGGTGCAGTCAGGTGCTGTGTCAGGCCAATGGTCTCAATGACGTCTCTGGGTTTCAACAGTCGAACCATTCTGTCTAGTAATTTGGGATGATTGCCGAACAGCTTTACCGCTAGCGCTGCCGCATGTGAGGTATTGTACGGATCCCATTGGTGGATATGAGGGTCAATGATCGGGAAGGGAAGTTGCTGCATGCTATGCCTTGTTTTCGTTTATTTATTATTCAATTTATATAGTGCTTAAATCACTTTAAAGTCAATATGATAAATGACAGCAAATAAAAAAAGCCCCGCGGGGCTTTTCGTATTTTAATCAATGATCATGCTTGTGATCATGGTTATGCTTGTTGGCATGAAACTCTTCATTGTGACGGAAACGTAAATAGTTTTCGAACTGTTCACAGTATTCATCATAGTTATCTTCCAGCATCATTTGAAATTGCTGCAAGATATAAGACATGACCTGATCTTTGGCATCACGCATCTCGTTGCCATCTTTAAAATTATTTGCTGCCACCCAGGTATTGAAACGGGCAGTACCAAATAACATCGCTGCACTGACTTGACCGCGCTTATCGCTCGGTTTTTCTTGTGAGCCTTTTTCTACGCGACAAAACTCGTTGGCTTGTTGAATAAATTCATCAGCACGTTCAAAGAATGCCGCATTTAACGCTTCTTCTTCGGTTACATCGGTTGCTTCAATCTTTTGAACCATGAATTTGTTCCTAACACTAAAATCTCAATCGCTAATTATAGGCAAAGCCTTGCGGAAACTAAACCTTTGCCTTAATCTAAAAATAGCCTAAGCATATAAAAGTGAATGCCATGCAGGATGCGATTACGGTACAAAGTCTAAAAAGTGATATTGCTTTATTGCGCCAGAATATCTGGCCACCGGCAAATCTGGCCAATGTTGAAGGCTTGCCGATTTATTATGGCAGCCAGTCACAGGTAGATGAATACTATAGCCAGTGGCTCGGTTTGATTGAAAGGGCACAGGATCTGTTTCAGCCTTTTATGGAAGATGAAATCTTGGATGCGATCCATCTGCCGAGTCATTTAAACCTGCCGCTGTTTTATTTTCATGTTGACCGGATCCGGATCAATAAAACCCGTGCCAAAGAATCCAAAACTTTTCGTGGGGTCGCCAGCCTGATCGAAAAATGCGGCCAGTTCGAACCCGAGCAGGTTGCAGCCATGCGGCAGTGGCTCGAGAGTGACGATACCGCAGCGTTAGTGGCACACCGTGAATTTGTTGATCTGCGCACTTATGTATTTCAGCATGGCCAAAGTGAATATACGCGCACCCGTTTTTATGTGAATGGAATCGTGCTGAGTGTCGAGCCACATTTTGAGCTGGTCGATGCACGGGATAAGCCACGCAAGCAACGTAGCGACAGTTATAACGATCCGCTGGCAGACAATAATACCTGGAAAGTATTCGGCAAATATCGCTAGCACAGTTTGACCAAGCCCGGTCTTACCAGAAGGGCTTGGTATTTTCTGCAAACTGCTGTAAACGCTCTGCTGCTTCGTTCGACAAACGCTGCTGTTCCGCACTTATCCAGCCTAGCACAAACCAGGCCTTGGCCTGTTGTTTGACATAAGGTCTAAATAATTCGTCTGCTACAAATAGGTCATTATAATGCCCGAGACTTTCCTGCAAGGGTTTTAAGGCTTTTAGATAGGCTTTAACCTCTTTTTCAGGAAATAAGCTTTGCAAGAATTCTACGTTATAGCGTAAGCGTTTGACCCGTTTGCGTGTGCGATGCCGGGATTCAATATCCAGTTCTTGATAGTTCTCGGCATCCTGACAGATTTGCTGATGCAGCTTGCTCAGGCCTTTACACAAAATTTTATGCGAAGACTTGGCTTTACCCTCTGTATTTTCTTGGCTAAAGCTGAATAGTTGCAGCATTAATTCTACTGTGGCAGGACTTCTGAACAGCGCACTGATATCTGGTTGTTTTTGTCGGTGTGGTGGTAATTTCAGTAAGGGTGAACCTGCTTTTTCCAGTTGTGGAATCAGGCTTTCTGCCAGGGCATCGCGATCTCGGGTGGAACCCAGTTGCTGAAAAATATCCCGCAGCTGTTCCGGCCATTCTGGCTGTACATGTTCAGTCACGGACTGGAAAATTTTAAAAGCACTGCGCAAACGTCGAATCGCAACACGTGCCTGATGCACATGATCACTATTATAATTTTCGGCAGCAATCGCCGTCGCATTTGGGAAAAGATGAGCCAGACAGTTGGCGACAATTTTTTGTAAAATCGTACTGATCTGATCTTTCTGTTCAAGCACTAAGGGAAGCTGATGCTGAACTGGCAGACTCTCTTCATCATGTAATAAGGCATAACCGCGTTCCGATTTGCTCCGTGTATCCAGCCACAAAGCATAACGCTGAACCCAAGGCTGAATGAAATCAATCAATTCACTCAGCTGGCCGGATTTAAGCTCAAATTCGACTTCATAAATATCGATGGCTTGATCATTGTGTCGAATTTCTCCGACATCAAAGGCAATTTCAATCTTACTGTCCAGATGACTTTCTGTGAGTACATACCGTACGACATCTGTTTCAAATTGCAGAATAAGCGGTGTCTCCAGATCACCGAGCGCCTGTTTCAGGATTTTTTTGGCCGGTTTATGTTTGCGATATAACTGAAAATCACAATGTTCCGGAGGACTTTTTAATTCATGCTCAAGTTCAAAACGTTCAAATTGTTGTTCGGTCGCTGCTTTCAGGGTTTGAATCCATTGCTGGTCTTCCAGACGTTGCCGCAGGGCAATCTGATGTTGTTGTAATTGCTGTGCTTCAGTATCAAAATAGCGTGCGCACAGGCGATGCCGAGTCGGCTGAAGTTTCTGGATGTCCTGTTCAAATTGCACACGAGACTGTGGCGGAATCTGGAATTTGAGTTCTATTTCTGCCATCGGGTCATTCCTCCGCGATGTTGGTTTTATAGATTAATATAGCCCAAAGATCGGCAGGGGTGTGATGTGCTTCTGCAACAAAAAAGCACGCCAGAGAAGGCGTGCTTTGAGTTTTTCTTGTGATATTTATTTCAATATTTTTATTTCAATATGTTTATTTCAGGAATTTACGACTGACCAAGAACTGTTCGGTCGCTTCAAGCAGTTTCTGCGCATAGACTTCCTGCTTGGCGGTCAGCCAGCCCAGCACAAACCAGTCACTTGCTTCCAGCTCGGTCTGCTGAATATAAACTGCAGAAGAGGCCAAAGTTTGATATTCACTGGCTGCCAGTTGAGCATCGTTCAGCGCTTTGCTGTATTTCTGCAAATTTTTGACATCATAGATCGTGGTTAAAATCGGAAAGCTGAATTTGAGCTCCTGAATCCGGCCCGACAATTGATCCAGACTTTCAAAATCAGTGATATCGGTCTGGTTCATTTGTTCCTGCAAAGCTTTATATTGCTGTTGCAAGGTAGTTTGAGCAGCAGTTTTCAAGTCCAGCGAGGCATGCTCATTTTCATTTAAACTGAACATCAGTAATTCCAGATAATGATGCACATTCTGGGTAGACTTGACCAGATTGCCGAGTTTCTCCTGCGCATACAGAATATCTTTGCTCAGATTTTCTGCCGTGGTTGGATTTTGCAGGAAGCCCGCCAGGCTATTTTGCATATGCTGCAAATGTTGCAGATGTTCAAATTGCTGCTTAAAGGCCGCCAGTTGATGTGCCCATTTGTCCGAAAGCTGTGGATGCCAGTCTTTGAACAGCAGCAAGGTCAGATATAAATGATCTAGTGCCAGTCGTGCCTGATCAATATGTTCCTGCTCTGCAACCTGTGCTGCAATCGCCGCGATATTCGGCAATAAATGCTGCATCTGCTGCGCAATCAGACTGCGCATGGTTTTACTGGCACTGTCTTTTTTGCTGATCTGAAACTCTTTGCTAAGGGTCGCAGGACTGACGCGCTGTGAAGTGGCCAATAAATTGCCTATTTCGGCCTTGCTACGTACATCGAGCCAGAGCTGGTATTTCTTGACCCATTCAAAACTAAAGGCCAGCAGATGTTGAATTGAACCATTTTTTAGTTCGAACTCGACTTCATGTACTTCTTGCTCGGCCTCCTGTGTGCGGATCTGTCCAATATCCAGGCTGACTTCGATCTGGGTATCTTCATAGTCAATCACCCTTAACGTACGGGAAATATCGGTTTCAAACTGGAGTTGGATCTGGTCGAACTGATTGCCGAGCGCATTGCTGAGAATTGCCCCGGCTTCTGGAAATTCCTTATAAATATCTAAATCCAGTTCAGGAGATGCGGTTAATTCCCCTAGATCATGATTATGTTCAAAGCGTTCGATATGACTTTTTCCGGCCGCTTTTAGGGTTTGAACCCAACGTGTACCTTCCAGACGCTGACGTAGTGCCACCCCATGCCGGGCCAGTTGACGGTCAGCAGTATCATAATATTTGGCTTGAAGCTGGATCTGTTGAGACTTTTTCGGATCAAGTGCCTTCAGCAGCGCAGTGCGTCGTGCCACAGGAATCTGGAACTTGAGTTCAACTTCAACCATGATGATC
The DNA here is from genome assembly GCF_001878775.1 of Acinetobacter sp. AR2-3. Lineage (NCBI taxonomy): Bacteria > Pseudomonadati > Pseudomonadota > Gammaproteobacteria > Moraxellales > Moraxellaceae > Acinetobacter > Acinetobacter sp. AR2-3. The sequence continues at coordinate 4,441 of NZ_MJIQ01000086.1, read as the reverse complement.
ATCCTATCTGTTCAGTGCAATTAAGCACTGAATCTTCACTTGAATAAGGTTTTGAAATGAGGCGGACAGCAGCCGCAATTATATTTTTAGATTTGTGCGCAGCAGATTGTAACCAAAATCAAAATGCATGTAAGACTTGACTGAACATAAAAAGCTTAAACAGAACTTTTAAGATTGAATTTCATCGGTTCATTTTAGGCTAAAACGATCGGATTCAGACGTTCAGGGGGATGTTCAAGATACATTGAAGCGCGAATCAAAAGGCTGTTATTTGGCTAAAATATACGCTAAGGTAAAACAAAAACGTCAGGATGATGACAGATGAATGTACAAGTACAACCAGAAAGTAAGAATGAGGTGGTGGCTCAGCCCCAGATGCCGATTAAAAATTATCATGAATTTTATCGCTTCTATTTGACCGAACATCGGCATATTATCAGTCGCCGTCTGCACGTGGCCGGCAGTAGCATCGGTTTATACTGTTTTGCTAAAGCCATTCGTCAAGGCAAGCCGCGATATTTTGCCTATGGTTTACTCACGGGTTATGCTTGTGCTTGGGTCGGACATTTTATCTTTGAGCGCAATAAACCGGCCAGTTTCAAACAGCCTGTATATAGCTTTATCTCGGACTGGCGCATGTTTGCCGATGTCCTGCGTGGCAATATCAGTCTGATAGACCGTAAATACGATAAAATTTCCAGTTGAGCCAGAATGACTTTTATCGGAATGTGCTCACTTAAAGCATGAAATTTCGATAAAAGCCTTGCAAGTCTAGAATTATTATTCTAATAATTATGTTATTGCAGATTTGGTTTTTTGATCAACCATTATATTTTAGTCATACATCAGTTTTCCAAGCCTGGAGCGACCTTCTCCGGGCTTTTTTTATGTCTGTTTAATATCAATAAAATTTTAAGATTTTGCTGATGCTATTATGTAAATAGTCATAGAAGCTTTTATGTGGATGTGTGCTGAAAGTAAAAGATCCTTTCTGGCTTTGAAACGTCTTCCCACAAACGAAGGACTCAAAACCAGAAAGGATCGGGTATTACCAACACAGGTATTTATTTTTCTGTTTATTGTCTGTGTCTAAGACTATTTAAGTCGCTTCGTGCCGATTGGGCTATCCCTGAAAATGGGTATTTTTAACATTCATTAATTTGAGTGCGCTTGAACTAGGTGAAAAAAAACAAAAAAATCGCTCTTAGAATTTTGCAACTTCTCCACCAAGTTGTCTGCAAAATCCTAAAAGCGTTTGTCGGAGGGCGTAAGTATTAACACGTTATAATTATTGTTATAAAGCGATTAAAACGTAGATTTAATAGCCGGTATATCCCTGAAAATGGTGATATTTAAAATTTAACGGATAAATTGTACTAAAAAACTGCAAATCTGTTGTTGCCCGCGGTCTCAGAAACAGCAGGACTGCGGAAATCTAGCGGAGTTATGCCTATAATAGAGCCATTCTAGGAAATGGCGAGCAAGATGCGCGGTTTATATTTAATTACCAATGATGATCCATTAGAGCTTTTATTAGCGAAGTTGGAAGGTGCAATGGCCAATGGTGGTGTTGCGGTCTTGCAATATCGCCGTAAAAAAGTGGCGAAAGAAGATCAAATTTACGAAATCGAGTACATGAAAGCCATGTGTGCTGAATATGGCGTACCTTTCGTGATTAACGATGATCTGGAAATGGCGGTTAAATACGGCGTGGGTGTGCATTTAGGCCAGGATGATGGTTCGATTGTCGACGCTGTTGCGCGTTTGCCTAAAGGCGTGTTGATTGGCCGTAGCTGTAATAACTCACTTGAGCTGGCTAAACAGGCCATTGCCGATGGTGCGAATTATGTGGCATTTGGAGCAATTTATGCGACTGATAGTAAACCTGAAGCGGGTAATATTGGTCTTGAAACCTTAAAACTGGCCAAAGAAAAATTGAACGTGCCTCTCTGTGCCATTGGTGGTTTAACGGTTGAAAATTCAAAGGATGTCATTGAGTCAGGTGCGGATTATTGCGCGGTGATTAGTGATATATTGGGACTTCCTATGAATGCCATTCCTGAACGTTTAGATGAATGGTCTGCGCTTTTTCAAGCTACAGCATAAAATTTTTTGATTGATTTAATTTTGAGTCGAGTGCCTTCATGAGCTTATCTCCAAAGCAAGAACAATTGTTCAAACAAGCCAATAAACATATCCCGGGTGGCGTCAATTCACCTGTACGCGCATTTAATAGTGTCGGTGGGACGCCGGTCTTTATCGAAAAAGCCCAAGGTGCGTATCTTTATGATGTCGATGGCAAACGTTATGTGGACTATGTGGGTTCATGGGGGCCGATGATTTTGGGTCATGCGCATCCTGCGATTATTAAAGCAGTTCAGGATGCTGCGGTCGATGGTTTGAGTTTTGGTGCGCCTACAGTCCATGAAACTACGCTTGCAGATATTATTTGCGAGATCATGCCATCGATTGAACTAGTGCGTATGACCAACTCGGGTACAGAAGCAACCATGACCGCGATTCGTTTAGCACGTGGTTATACTGGCCGTGACAAGATTGTAAAATTTGAAGGCTGTTATCACGGTCACTCGGATTCATTATTGGTAAAAGCCGGTTCAGGTTTATTGACCAGTGGTGAAGGGGAAGCGACGTCTGCAGGTGTGCCGGCGGATTTTGCAAAACATACGCTGACACTTCCATATAACGACATCGCGACTTTAAAAGAATGCTTTGCCAAATTCGGTTCAGAAATTGCCGGCGTGATTGTTGAGCCTGTGGCAGGTAACATGAACCTTGTGAAACCGATTGATGGTTTCCTGCAAGCGATTCGTGATGTCTGTGATGAGCATGGTTCAGTGTTTATCATTGATGAAGTAATGACCGGTTTCCGTGTCGGTCTTGGCGGTGCGCAAGCACATTATGGCGTTACTCCGGATTTAACCACTTTAGGTAAAATCATCGGTGCAGGCTTACCAGTGGGTGCTTTCGGTGGTAAACGTGAAGTGATGGAATGCATCGCGCCATTGGGTAAGGTATACCAAGCAGGTACATTGTCGGGTAATCCACTGGCAATGCGTGCCGGTATCGAGATGTTCAAGCATTTACGTACCGAAGGTTTTTATGAAAAATTAACCGCACAACTCGAAAAATTGCTCGCCGGTTTACAAACTGCTGCTGATGAAGCAGGCATTTCATTCAAGACCCAACAAGTGGGCGGTATGTTTGGTCTTTACTTTACCGATCAGGAAGATATTACTAGCTTCGACTCTATGCTGAAATGCGATGTCGATGCGTTCCGTAAATTCTTCCATGGCATGTTAAATCGTGGCGTAAACCTTGCACCATCTGCTTTTGAAGCAGGATTTATTTCTGCTGCGCATAGTGATGAAGATATTGCTTACACGATTCAAGCGGCTAAAGAAACTTTTGCTGAGATGAAAGCGTAATACCTCTCCCAAACCCTCTCCTTAAAGGAGAGGGCTTTCATCTATCGAATAGAAATGAAAATTTAAAGACTTCCTCCAGTATTCTTGCGCTATATATGGCTCAGGCTTAGGGGGAATTACATTTAAAATTAGAGATCATTTTCATGCAAACCAAACATTATTTGACTTTAAGCGATGCGGAATTTTTATTAGATCAAGCCCATCAATATGCCATTCAGAACAGTTTTAATGTCAGTATTGCAGTCGTAGATGAAACGGGTAATTTGCTTGCGATGAAGCGTATGGATGGTGCAGCACCGATGACTGCAAATCTGGCCGTCGAAAAGGCTAAATGTTCAGCTATGAGTCGCCATCCCTCCAAACTGTTTGAGGATATTATCAAAGGCGGACAGATGGGTTTTCTGACCATGGAAACTTTCTCAGGAATGTTGGAAGGTGGTGAACCGATTCTGTATCAAGGCCAGCTCGTCGGTGCGATGGGTGTGTCGGGTGTGAAGTCGTTTGAAGATGCGGAGATTGCACAGGTAGCCATTGAGAAATTTTTGGCTAAGCAAAGCTAATCCAAAATAGAAATTGATCAGCTTAATTTAATAAAATCATTCAAAGTTGTACCAAAATGAAGCGTGGAACGTGAAATATCAACTAAAAAGCCCAATCGCTAATGAGTGGGCTTGTCTATATACAATAAAGTTATAATTTAAAAAGGAAATCAAAAGATGTTATTCACCAATTAAAATGTCTATGCGATAAACCATTTAAAATGTCCTGTTTTTAACCACAAGAGTCAAGCATAGGATTTAACTTTCTTTGTTCAATAACAGCTTTCTGAGCTTTACGACTCGGCATACTTTTCTTGAGACGGGAACGTTTATTCTGTTTTTCCAACTCTTCATGCTGTTGCTGAATATGTGCCAGAACTGTACCTAACCGTTTATTCTCAACGATCTCATTCTGCTGTAGCCCAGCTAATTTATTGAAAATGCTGTAGCTGTCTC
>NZ_MJIQ01000085.1:0-33095 GCF_001878775.1 Acinetobacter sp. AR2-3 | reverse complement strand
TGAAATGTCAACAGACCCTAATAACCTATAAAACTCAAAAAGCACACCAATAGTAGTGTGCTTACTAAATAAATTTCAACGATTAACTCATATACTTTGGTTCTTCATCCACAACTTCAGCCTGCCACTCATTGACCTGCTGTTCCAGCAAACCATAGAGTGCTGCCTGAATCATCTGTTGCGCAATCACGGGCGTCTGCTCTCCAAGTAGAGCTTTCACCTCATCATTAAATTGAATCATGACCAAAGGCTGTTTATGTGAGCCTGCATTGCGTAGAGCCAACGCGCCACCTTCAAGTTGAACGAGTTCTAAAATCGCGTCTTGATTACCAAATAAATCTTTCAACTGTTCTATAGACATATATCCTCCATGTTCAACATGGTGGCAAAGCGCCGGGTGCACTTTGCATCATTAGAGTAATTGATATAGGGTTAAAAATTGCAATTTCAAGTACAGCCGATCCGATTAAAATTCAATCATCTCATTACGAAAACCATCAATTAATTGCGTCAGGTCACGATGCCACTCCCTCAATATAGCAGTATCAGGTAACCATGCTTGTGGAGACTGTGTGACTTTAATGATGAGATTTGAGGAGGTTTCGTCTTCAGGTTCTGGGGTACTTGGTTCGGGCGCATACTGGCACAGACGGTAAGCACGTTTCAGTTCAGCAATGAAACCGCTCTTGGACAAATGTTGCAGCACCGCCACTTCTGGCGAAATTTGGCCTTTGGCCGCCATCAGTTCTTCGATCGATTTTAGCGTCGGATGAGGATCATTCAGGCGATAGTAACGCACCAGTTCCTGTAAAAATGCTAACAAAGCACCATGCAAATGAAACACAGTTGCTTCACGTTGTGCCTGAGCCTGTTGTACATGTTCGGTTTGCTCTGCTTGCTGGCAGGATAGACGGGCGAAATACAGTTTTTGATTGGTACGGTCCGCATGATAGCGAGCAACACGGGTCATCGAGATTTCCTAAGGTTTAAAACAAATTTTGGCTTTTATAAAGTAAAAGGTTCGCCTGCATTTCGCAATCAAAAGATGTTCGGACTGAATCCATCCAGCACTGAAATTCAGAGCATTGAGCTGATTGAACAGCTACGGCAATGCTAAATTTCGACCATAAAAAAGGAGCCTATCAAGTGCTCCTTTTTTGAGTTTAAGCCTGAGGCTTATCTTCTGCGGCTTTCACGCGGATCCCATGTCCGTGCAGGCGTAAAGTGTTCAGGCCTTTAATGGCTTTGACTGCTTCACGGCCATGTGGCATTTCTACAAAAGCAAAACCTTTTGATTTGCCTGTTGATGCATCAAGCACCAAAGTACAGGTCTCCACTGTGCCATATTCCTGGAACAGTTTCAGCAATTCGGCTTCTGTGACCGTACGTTCTAAATTACGAACTAAAATTTTCATCTTACAACCTTAAGAAGATAGGCAAAAAATATCAAAAAGCACGCGCCTACTCTACTTTTTGCATGAAACAACTTTGCTATAGTTTAATCGAGATCAATCCCAAAATCTAAATTAATCGACTTGCGTTCAATCAGGGCACTTTTTACAGTTTGCTGCCGGGTCTTGTAATGGGTTTCCGTGGTGCATAAATGCCGGGTGAGATCATTCAGGAAATAGCTTTCGACTTTACGCCCCTGCTCATCGACCGTTTCCCGCGCCCAATGATTCAGGTTCTGTTTGGTCAGAATTAATTCATTTTTTGCCCGGGTCAACGCCACATACAGCACACGACGTTCTTCTTCGACATCATCAAAATCACCTTGAGCACGCGCATGCGGATAATTCCCCGGCGTCACATTGGCTACATAACAGACATTTTGCTCGGTGCCTTTGGCCGAGTGAATGGTGATTAAGGTCACCACATCATGATCCGACTGGCGCTCGATTTCCGAGATGGACACCGGATCCAGTACATATTCCTCTAAAAATTCACTCAGCTGTGAATGCTTGGACGCCAGCTGTTTGACCAGTTCAAAATCACTTTGGCGACGTGGCCAATCCTTTTTATAGTTTTCTGCCAATTGAGATTCAATCGCCTGAATCGCCAGACCGACACAAGCTTGCACTTCGCCTTTGAGCACACTCATCTGCTGCATGATCAGAATGGTTTCTAGCGGTATCTTGCCAAACTGTTCTAATTTCTTTGCAATCTGATCCATTTCCGGTTCAGCCAATAACTGCTGCGATAGCTTGCTGGCACCCACATCACCCACACCATTCCACAGGGTCAAGAAACGCATCCAGGCGATATCATCCAGCGGATTGGCGACTACGCGCAGCATGCTGAGCAAATCTTTGACATGCGCCGTTTCCAGCAGCTTCATGCCACCAATAAAGCGATACGGCACATTAGCCGCGATACAGGCTGCCTCAATATGCCGTGCGGCAAAACTGGAACGAACCAGCACCATATGCTCGCCCCATTTGCTGCCTTGCAGATAATGGCGCTCTTTAATATCAATCGCAATCCATTTGGCTTCATCAAACTCATTCGGGAAAATATGCATGCGCGGCTTTACACCTTCTCCGCGATAAGCTTCTAGACGTTTGTCATATTTGATTTCAGACTGATCGAGCAGCCAGTTAGACAGATCGAGAATTTCCTGGGTCGAGCGGTAGTTTTTTTCTAATTTGAAAATCTGCGCATCTGGCACACGTTCTTTGAAATGGTGAATATTTTCAAAGTCTGCACCACGAAAGCCATAAATCGACTGGGCATCATCACCGACACAAAACAGGCTGATCCGGTCTTTAAGTGGTTCGAGCAAAGCCCATTGTAATGGATTGGTATCCTGCATTTCATCGACCAGCATATGTCGACAGATTGAAGCGACATAGTCGACCAGACCTTCGGACTGTGCCAGCGCCGTAGCTACTACCGCCAGAATGTCATCATAATCCAGAAAGCTGCGTGCCTGCTTACGTGCTTCGTACTCTTTCATAATCTCGGCAATCTGGTCCTTTAAGGCCAGATATTCCGGCATCTGTTTTTCTAATGCCAGACTGAGTTTTTGCCGGGTATTCCTTGCAAAAGAATATAGATCACATAGTTCCTGAGGCTTAGGCAGATGGTTGGGATTTTTCTTGTCATCACGACCGCGAATCAGGCGGAACATCATCAGCTGATCATCACGATCAATAATCGAAAACTGTTCCAGACCAAAGGCTTTGGGAATACGGCGCAGCAGATACATACAGAAAGTATGAAAAGTCGAGGCTCGCAGTCCCTTGGCTTGTTCACCAAGTGCCAGTTCGACACGCGCCACAATTTCACTGGCAGCCCGGCGGGTAAAGGTTAGAATTTGAATCTGGTTGGCAGGCACGCCTTGTTCAATTAAGTAAGCTGCGCGTGCCACGATGGTCTTGGTTTTGCCACAACCTGCCCCCGCCAGCACCAAACTGTGTTTTGCTTCTGTGGTGGCTGCTTGTCTTTGCTGAGGGTTTAATTCATCAATCAGGGTGGCTAAACTCATTTTCACTCATCATTGCGTGGATGTATATAGTTTAACAGATCGCTTTCAGAATTATGGCTTTTCAGTTGCCCTGAAACTATCTCCAATTTTATTTTTTGATTTGATATTAGCTGACGACAGGGCGTACTGGATTGCAGCAGAGAGAAATACTTTCACTCTGTCAAAAGATTTTTGACTATCTCAGTGACAGCTTTCTCCAAGTTCATTTCTGCATTTTTTAATGCTTCTTCCAGACTATAATCTGGCGGATTAATACCAATAATCTGGCTAAATCCTGACTCAAAAAGACCCTCAATCCCTTCACCGAATAGACCCGCAAAAGCAGTCACCGGTTTATTGAAACGTTTGGCAACCTGTGCCACACCAAACGGTGTTTTGCCAAATTTGGTTTGAAAATCAATTTTACCTTCACCGGTAAATACATAATCTGCTTGCGCTATTTTTTCACCCAGTTGAACCTGTTCAATTATCAGTTCTACACCTGATCGAATGGAAGCAGCAGTGAATGCCATTAAACCAAAACCCAGTCCGCCGGCAGCGCCCGCACCTGCCACATGACGATGATCATGGCCAATCTGCCGAGCAACCACATCGGCAAAATGACCGAGGTTTTGATCTAACTGCTTGACCATTTCAGGGTTTGCACCTTTCTGTGGCCCAAATATATTTGAGGCACCATTTGGCCCACACAGCGGATTGTTGACATCTGATGCAATGATTATTTCAGTATCTGCTAAACGTGAATCAAGTTCGGATAAATCCATTGATTTGACCAGATCTAAGTTTCCACCACAGACCTGAATTGACTCACCCGCATGATTTAGAAACCGTACACCCAGTGCTTGCAGCATGCCCGCACCCGCATCATTGGTGACACTGCCACCGAGCCCAATGATGATTTTTTTCACACTCAAATCCAATGCCTGTTTGATCATTTCTCCTGTGCCATAAGTTGAAGTGAGCATCGGATTACGCTTTTCTGCTGCAAGCAAATGTATGCCATTGGCTTTGGCCATTTCAATCACGGCAGTCTGGCATGCATCAACCATCCCCCAATAGGTCTGGATACGTTGCTCAGATAATGGCCCGGTCACGTCACATGCAATACTTTGCCCCTTTAAACTTGAAATCAGTGCATCGACCGTGCCTTCACCACCATCAGCCATTGGCACATGAATAATGTGGGCATCCGGAATGACGTTCTGAATACCGCGTTGCATGACCTGAGAAGCCTGTGCAGCAGACATACTTTCTTTAAACGAGTCGGGAGCAAGCACAAAGGTGAGCGGCATGGTGTGATCTTTTATCCACAAATGAAGTCTAAATTGTGGATAAATCCAGCACTATCCACAAGTCTTTATTTCCAGCCCAGTTCAATTGCAGTTATCTCATTAATCAAAGTTTGATTTAAAGATTCTGGCATTTTACTGGTGGTTTGAGACACCGGGATATATCCTGCCATCAGCTCCGCTTTGGCCTGCGGAAATAAGGGTTGTTGATCTGGAAATGCATAACCCAGTGGATAAATCGGTTGGCCTGTGGCCAAATCATATTTATCTGAAGCACCAAAGGCATGCAGCAACTCATGAACCAAGACAATTTTATTCTGTTCAGTCTGTTGCTTGGATGCAAATAGATTTACCGAACCAATTCGGCCTTTTTGCAAGGCAGTTGAATGTTTCAATTGCTTGGTCTGCACAGGATCATAGTAATTTAAAAATAAAGTCACATTAGCTGAAGGGTCTGAACTCTGTCGCTGTTTCCAAGCATAGAACCGGAATTTTAAACTCCATAAAACTGTATCGATGAGCGAGTCTTGCTCAGGGACTTTGGGTGGTAGAACTTGAAGCTCACGGCCTAAATTAAAATAAAAATAAGTCGGCTGTCCACGATACTGCTGAGCTGCTTTTTCCAGATATTCCCGTGCTCCATTCAGGTCCTGAGCTGACAGTTGCTGGATATATTGCTGTGTGGTCGGTAATCCATCGGCATTAATCGGATGCAGCAACACAATAATCGGCTTTGACCAGTTCTGGTTTTGATCACGATAGGCATTGACCGCGACAATCAATAAGATGATTAATAAAATCAGAATCCGAATCTTTTTCCACATATCGATTACACACTCTGCTTTTTCATTTTTCTTAAATACATCTGACTCATTTCTATTTTTGTTTCAAATAAATTTAAAGTTTTTATTAATCCTGACAATTTGGCTCTACCATAGTTACGAGAGTCAAAATCAGGCTTTACTGCACTGATATACTGCCCGACCATCCCTAAATTCGCCCATCCATTATCATCGGCATTATCTTTTACAGCTTTATAAATTAAGTTAAGCGTAGCTCGATCCATCCCTTCAGGTAACTGAATTTCCTTTTGCGCAGATATAGTTTTTTGTCCATTAGTCTTGATAATCTCCGAAACTTTTTTATCTATTGATCCTGTTTCTTCACCATCCTCATTATTTTTAATTTCACTATCTACAAGTAAGTTTTCGATATAAATGAACTTGTCACAGGCTTTCTTAAATGCTTCAGGCGTAGCTTTTTTGCCAAAGCCATACACTGTTAGACCATTTTCACGAATACGTGAAGCTAAGGGCGTGAAATCGCTATCGCTGGATACGATACAAAATCCATCTAATGCACCTGCATAAAGTAAATCCATAGCATCAATGATCAGGATCATATCCGTCGCATCTTTACCCTTGGTATAAGCGAATTGTTGTACCGGAGTGATGGCATGAGGAAGGAGTACATCTCGCCATTTCTTTAAAGTTTCGCTGCTCCAGTCCCCATACACACGTTTGACACTTGCAATTCCATATTTCGCAACTTCCTCCAATACCGATGAAATCGCGTTGATAGAAGAATTATCCGCATCGATTAATACAGCGAACTTTTTTGTCTGAATATCCACATCCACCCCAAGATATTATTTTTAATTTTTTATATACATGATTCTGACATAAAAAATGCCGACTTTCGTCAGCATTTTTTTGAATCTTAGAGTTTAGGCTTCAACCCATTTTCCGTCCTGATAAACCAGAGACCATTTGGTTTGCTTGCCTTCTGCAGTTTCCGAACCAATATATTGTGACTGGTTCTTACGGCTAAATTTTACCAGAGTTGGATTCCCTTCCGGGTCCACATCAGGTGCCTGCAAGATAAACTGATACTTTGGATCAAGCTGGTCGGCAACAGAACGAATCTCGGCCACTTTCGGTGCACGGGTTTCACGCACTTTCGGGAACTTGCTTGCCGCCAGGAATAAACCGGCTGCACCGTCACGCAGTACAAAGAAATCGTCATGCTTGGCAGAACGTAAATGCTCCATCTTGATCGGATCCACACGTGGAGGCGCAGGCTGACCGCTCTTTAAGACTTTACGGGTATTGTCACAGCTGGTACAGGCAAAATACGGACCAAAACGACCCGTCTTCAGCTGCATTTCACCATCACACTTGTCGCATGGGATACTCGGGCCATCATAGCCTTTAATTTTGAACTCACCTTCTTCAAGTTCAAAACCACTACAGTCCGGGTTATTCCCACAGATATGCAGTTTACGGCCGCCATCAATCACATAGCTGTCCATGGCAGTTTCACAGATCGGACAACGCTTCTTCGACATCAGGTCAGCAGTTTCCGCAGCCTCATCATCAGATAATGCTGCCAGAGACTCCACTGGTGTCAGGTTCAAGGTTCCTTTACAACGCTCTTTCGGCGGTAGGTTATAGCCTGAACAACCCAAGAATACGCCTGTGGTTCCGGTACGAATCTGCATTGGACGGTCACATTCTTTACAGTGTACTGCATCCACTTCTACAGGCTGATTGCGGCGCATACCGTTCTCACCCTGCGCCGTAGTCAAACGTTGCTTAAAATCGCCATAGAAGCTGTCTAATAACTCTTTCCAGTTACGCTCACCATCTGCTACTTTATCCAGCTGACCTTCAAGATCTGCGGTAAAGGCATAGTTCATCAGATTACTAAAATTTTCATCCAGACGATCGGTAACGATCTCACCCATCTTCTCGGCATAGAGACGACGGTTATCCAGTTTCACATAACCACGATCCTGAATGGTCGAGATAATCGCAGCATAGGTCGATGGACGGCCAATGCCTTTTTTCTCGAGTTCTTTCACCAGTGAGGCTTCAGTAAAACGTGCCGGTGGCTTGGTGAAATGTTGAGATGGATCAAGTTTCTCAAGTTTAAGCACTTCACCGACTTTGACCGCAGGCAATAAAATATCGTCATCGGCTTTATTGGCACCACGCACGCGGGTAAAGCCATCAAAGACCAAGGTACGGCCTTTGGCTTTCAGTTCTACGCCATTGGCATCCACCAAAATGGTAGAAGACAGATATTCTGCCGGAGTCATCTGACAAGCAACAAACTGGCGCCAGATCAGGTCATACAGACGCTGTGCATCACGCTCAACACCCACCAGACTGTCGCCTTTTAAGCCAACCATAGATGGACGAATCGCCTCATGCGCTTCTTGCGCACCGGCTTTATTGCCATAACGGTTCGGCTTGGCAGGCAAATACTTCTCGCCAAACTCGGATTCGATATGACCACGCACCATATTCACCGCATCATCACTCAAGAAGGTCGAGTCGGTACGCATATAGGTAATGAAGCCGGCTTCATACAGACGCTGCGCCAGCATCATGGTTTTCTTCACAGAAAAACCGAGACGGGTACTGGCTGCCTGTTGTAGCGTTGACGTGATATACGGCGCACTTGGATTAACCTTGGTTGGCTTATCTTCACGTGCAGAAACCGTATAATCCGCATCTTTGATCAGGTTTAATAAGGCATCAGTTTCGGCTTTGTTGCGCAGCTTGAGCGTCTTGCCATTTTGCTTGACCGCTTCGAGACGAATATCATCTTTTTTCGATTTGGTATCGGCAAACACCTGCCAGTATTCTTCAGGAATGAAGGCACGAATTTCACGTTCACGCTCGACCACTAGCTTCACCGCAACCGACTGTACACGACCGGCTGACAGACCACGCGCAATCTTTTCCCAAAGCAATGGCGAAATCATAAAGCCCACGACACGATCCAGGAAACGGCGTGCCTGCTGCGCATTGACTTTATTGGTATCCAGACGTGACGGATGCTTAAAAGCATCCTGAATCGCATTTTTGGTAATTTCATTAAAGACCACACGCTGATAACGCGAATCATCACCGCCGATGACTTCTTTTAAATGCCAGGCAATCGCCTCTCCTTCCCTGTCCATATCCGTTGCCAGATAGACTTCATCGACTTGCGATGCCAGTTTTTTCAGTTCGGCAACCACATGTTCTTTGCCAGGAAGGACTTCGTATTTGGCTTTCCAGTCATGTTCCGGATCGACACCCATGCGGTTAATCAACGCATTCTGTGATTTTTCAGCTTTTTCTGCATCCGTCAGTTTGGTACGTGTCGCCGGTTTTTTCTCTGTCGATTTTGCAGATCCGCCTGTCGGCAAGTCACGCACATGACCCACCGATGATTTTACGATGTAGTTCGGACCAAGGTACTTATTGATTGTTTTCGCTTTTGCAGGCGACTCCACAATCACTAGGGCACGCTTGCTTCCAGCGTCGGGAGACTTCGCTGTGCTGCTTTTTGATGTGGACCGAGGAGCGTTCGCCATAATTAACCGTTAATCCTGTTTATTTCTAAATTAAAGTTCAGCCAAAGCGTGTAACAGTGCTTTGATGTCGTCGAGTTGGGTCGCTCTTAAATCAGCTTCTTCATCCCAGTACATGCCGACACAGTTGGCCTGCATATCAATAGCATAAATGCCTTTTAATGCAATGGGAAAATCTTTAAATTTCTCATCACCCTGCACGATTTCGAGTTTATTATCGACAACACGGGCGCGCATCAAGGGCAAACGCGCATCTGGCATCAGCACACTGTAGTACGCGACCATACTGGCACGACTTTCAGTCGCCTTCGGGATTTTGGTCCAGTCCGGTGCCACCACCAGACGTGGATGCAAACCCATTTTACGGGCTTTGTCACGCATCAGGCCCAAGGCTTTTTCTCGGGGGCTCACGCGCAACCCGAAAATCGACCCTATGACGAAAATGATGATGACCACCGTCACCCAGATTCCAGTGTTTTCCATAGTTCAACCTTTATGTTCTATTATTAGAGTTGCATAAGCACAATATAAAACGCAAGTTTGCACGATAAAATTAATTCAGGAACATTTCATGACTATATAAAATTTCGTGACCATTCCAGTAAATATAACCTTTCTCGATCAACTCCTTCAGCAGCAAGCGGATGTCCGATTTTGGAAATAACTGTTCCAGTAAATCACGCAGCTCATAAATGTCTTTGGGTTTATCGCCCTGCAATTCACGCAGTTTACGCGCCACTTCCAGTTGTACCGGATCGATCCGGCCAAAGTTCTTGAACAGGTCTTGCTGTGCCGACTGGATTGGTGACTTGAGTATTTCAGATTCAACTGGAGCTTCTTCTGCCTTCAGTTGGGAAATGACCTGATCCAGTTTTGGATTTTCAACCGGGCTTTGTTCATCCAGATTGAGTTGCAGCCATTGTTTCAAAACTTTTTTGCGGAAGCTGATTTGCTCATCATAGCGTTTGACGATTTTCAGGTTAATCAACATGCCGACCACATGCTGAGCTTTTACCGGCATCACTTGCAGAATATTCGCCACTGAGTTTTTTAGGGTTTCCACCGTATTCGGTTTGCCGCTCATTTTCCCTAACGCATCACAGTATTTTTTCACCAGTTGCAAGGCAGGTTTGTTCTTGATGGTATCCAGACTCGGAAGATGATTTTTAGGTTGATCGGTTGGAATGTTTGTCTCATCAGGCTGAATCTGAATCAGGTGACACGGAATATCAGAAGCTTGCAGCATCTGCTGCAACATCTCGCAGCTGTCCATCGCCGAGATCAATTCAACCTCGGTTTCCGGCTCCAGTAGCGCCATAAGCTGACCGACAATGACCGCATATTCATATTCTTTTTGTGGCGATTCAGGCGTGTCCAGTACCACCACCTGACCACTGCTAATCCAGCCGGCAAGCTCGGTTAAATCCTCTAAGGAGAATTCAAATTTTCCAGCACAGCTAAACAGATATAAAGTCGAATAATGCGCCACAATCTCACGCATTAACTTGGCTGTGGGGAAATTATTTTCGAGGTCGAGTAGAACAACTTTTGGGTGCATGGGACGCAATTCCGGAATGTACCTGAGAGCCGGTATTAGAGTAGGAAGTGAGTGAAAGGTCAAATAATTTTACGACTGAATGGGTGCAGGCCTGTTTCGGCAGAGGGCCAAACTGCATTTTATGAAATGCCTGCAAGAAATCTGTTTACGAGCGCGAATGTTTGTTTTCAGCAGAAAAACTCTTTTAAACTTGATGATCGCGCTGCGCTTTATTACTTTTATATGCGGATTTAATGCAATTTAAAAGCCAATTCAAAAAAATAATATTTCTCTTTTTAACATCTTATCGATTGGCTCATTTTTATTTTTCAATAAAAAACCCTTAGATCAGCTAAGGGTTGTTGTTGATTAAATCATTGGTTGCAAATTAATAATGCGGTGGGCGATCTGCAACCGGATCAAATTCTGCAATGCCTTCAGACAGATCTGAAGACTCAACACGTTGATATAACAGCGTCATTTGCTTTTTCAGATCAGCAATTTCCAAGGTCTGTTTGGCCACCTGATCATTCAACTGTTCAACTAAATCGTCTAAAAATGCAATTCGCACTTGCAAATCTTCAATGGGTGCGGAAAATGACGCCTGATCATTTAGATTTTGTTGTTTAGTCATTTAAAGTCCTCATTGGGGATTTCAGGAAACATTATGGCCTATATTACCCTTAGGGATGTCCAACTTGCGTTTGGTGGACCCGCCCTGCTCGACGGCGCGAATTTTAACTTGGAACGCGGCGAACGAGTGTGTTTGATTGGCCGTAATGGTGAGGGTAAGTCTACCTTACTTAAGCTGATTGAAGGAAGTTTACTGCCTGACAACGGCGAAGTTTCATTACAAAACGGCATTACTATTTCCATGCTGGCGCAAGATGTACCGATGGATTCAGGTAAAGTGGCTGATATCGTGGCAGATGGTGCCGGTGAAGCATCGGAAGTTTTGCGTGCTTATCATGCTGCCAGTGAAGCCTGTGTACTCGGTGACATGGACGCCTGTGATCGTATGGGCAACCTGCAACACAAAATGGATCAGCTGGATGGCTGGGCGCTGGAAACCAAAGTCAATTCGATTTTAAGCAAAATGGGCCTGGACCCGGATGCAGATCTTGCCGATTTATCTGGTGGTCGTAAGCGTCGTGTACTACTGGCACGTGCTTTACTTACCCAACCCGATGTGCTGTTACTGGACGAACCGACGAACCATTTAGACGTTGAAAGTATCGAATGGCTGGAAAAATTCCTGCTCGATCAAAACAATTTGACCCTGCTGTTCATTTCGCATGACCGTGCCTTTGTCGACAGCATTGCCACCCGTATTGTCGAGCTGGATCGTGGTCAACTACGTAGCTATGAAGGTAACTATTCACGTTATCTAGACCTGAAAGCCCAGCAGATGGAAGCTGAAGAAAAGCAAAATGCGCTCTTCGATAAAAAGCTGGCTGAAGAAGAAGTCTGGATCCGTCAAGGAATTAAAGCCCGTCGTACCCGTAACGAAGGCCGTGTCCGTGCCCTGAAAGCATTGCGTGAAGAATCTAGAGCACGTCGTTCGCAACAAGGTAAAGTGACAATGGCGACTCAGGATGCCAACCGTTCCGGCAAACTGGTGTTTGAAATCGAGAACCTGAGTGTGAAATTCGGTGACAATGCACCGATCATCAATAATTTCTCTGCACTTGTACTCCGTGGCGACCGTATCGGTCTGGTCGGTGATAACGGTGTCGGTAAAACTACACTCATTAAAGCCATTCTGGGCGAGCTAGAACATGGCGGTACGGTGAAGACCGGTACGCAGCTTGAAGTGGCCTATTTTGACCAGTTACGTAATGCGTTGGATCTGGAAAAATCAGTCAAAGATAACGTGTCAGAAGGTTCTGACCATGTGGATGTGAATGGTAACCGCCGTCATATTTATAGTTATCTGCAAGACTTCCTGTTCTCGCCGGAGCGTGCACGTACCCCAGTCAAAGCTTTGTCTGGTGGTGAGCGCAACCGTATCCTGTTGGCGAAACTGTTACTCAAGCCATCGAATCTGATTGTGATGGATGAGCCAACCAACGATCTGGACATGGTGACCTTAGAGTTACTGGAAGAAATGCTCGGTGGCTACAAAGGCACTCTGCTGTTGATCTCGCATGACCGTGCCTTTATGGACAACGTGGTGACATCAACTTGGGTCTTTGATGGTAAGGGCAATATCGACGAATATGTCGGCGGTTATCAGGATTATCTTGAACAGCGTCCGGATCAAACCGTGGTTGATCAAAAAAGTGCCGTGAAAAAAGCCATGGCCAAAGCAGAAGCCGAGACTGCGCCGGTCGCTGCCAAAAAAGTTAAACTCAGTTATAAAGACCAACGTGCACTCGAGCAACTTCCAGCTGAGATGGAAGCGCTAGAAAAAGAGCAGGTCGAGATCAATGCACAACTGGCTGATGGCTCTTTATTTGTGACTGATTCCGATAAAGCACTGAAACTGTCTAAACGCTTATCCGAAATTGATGAGCTGTTACTGGAAAAATTAGAGCGTTGGGAAGAACTGGACAACCTAAGTAACGGCTAAATATTCCCCGAGCTTTTACTAAAGCATCTGTATTCGTACAGATGCTTTTTTATTTCAATAATCTTCTCTGTTAGACTGCATTTAATCTTTTGGCCCTAAATTGTTTTATGAGTACTCAGCCTGCATATCAACCCGGTGAATTTCAATGGTCATTCCTGTTACCTCAATATTGGGGCAAATGGCTAGGCATTATTTTCCTGATGATTCTGGCGATCTTACCTTGGGCCATTCAGCATCGTCTGGCGTCCCTGCTGGGCCACCTTTCTTTTAAATACTTGAAATCACGCCGTGAAACCACGCTGCGTAATCTGGAAGTCTGCTTTCCCGAATGGTCTGAAAAGCAGGTACAGGACAATGCCCGTCAGGTATTTATCGATCAAATGCTGGGGGTGTTTGAGACGCTGAATGCCTGGTACAGTCCGAAATGGTTTCAGGGCCGCGTCAGTATTGAAGGCTTGGAACATATTCAGAAGGCACAAGCCGCAGGCCAAGGCATGCTGTTATTAGGCACGCATTCAACTTTGCTCGATGCGGGTGGTTATCTTTGCGCACAATATTTTGAACCGGATGTGGTCTATCGTCCGCAGAATAATCCACTTTTGGACATGCTGATTTACCGTTGTCGCGCCACAATTTATGCCAATCAGATTGACCATGATGATATGCGCGGTCTGGTACGTAACCTGAAAAATGGCCATGCGATCTGGTACAGTCCGGATCAGGATTATGGTTTAAAACAAGGCGTGATGGCACCTTTTTTTGGCGTGCCTGCGGCGACTGTAACCGCACATCGCCGTTTACTGAAAATGACCAAAGCGGCTGCAATTCCTTTATATTTCTACCGTCATGGCGATATTAACAATCCGCGCTACCATGTGCTCATTGAACCGGCACTGGAAAACTTCCCTAGTGAGAATGAAGTTGAAGATGCCACTCGCGTAAACCGGGTGATTGAGCAGCAGTTGCGCATCGCACCGACCCAATATATGTGGTTCCACCGCCGTTTTAAGACTCGCCCTGAAGGTTATAAATCAATTTACTAAATCGATTTGATCACGGAATTTGAAGGGCTATAGCTTAAAATCATGTTTAAGTAATTGAAATAATTTAACCCGAGCTCTACATCCTGTAAAACTCGGGTTAATGAGGTTGTGCTTTCACATATTATAATTCGTTCTGCTTTTTTGTGATTTCCCTTTCAGCATCATATCCATGATGTTTTCATTCAGCTTCGTCTTCCTTATGAGAATATCCTTTCTCGACTCCCTGTGCTGATAAACCTAGAATACCCAGATTCCCAACCCCTGCCCATTCGCAAGAAGCGTAAACTGTTGTAAGCAATATCGTACACTTTTCTTCTAAAAACCTATGAGATTTTGCCCCCTTCTTTATATGCTATGGCAACTTCATCAGTGACTATTTTTTCCTCTTTCTCTGCTTTCTGAATGCCCTCTTCAATGGCTTTTTGTGCTTCCTGCTCATCTTTATCAGTTTGTTCTAATTCTTCCTGAATATGCTCGAATACCCGACCGGTTTGTAAAACCAGAAAGACCGGAAAATGGTCAGAACCTACATGCGGTAAACGCTCCATGTGTACCAAGGCAAAATCGGTACTATGAAAGACGTGATCCAGCGACCAGCGGAAAAAAGGATAATCTGCGTGAAAAGTATTCACATAATGACGTCCTACCCGCGGATCCAGCAGCCCACTAATGCGTTGAAACAGGCGTGTGGTACGTGACCAGGCCACGTCATTCAGATCGCCCATCACGATACAGCTTTCATCCAG
Organism: Acinetobacter sp. AR2-3; assembly: GCF_001878775.1. Lineage (NCBI taxonomy): Bacteria > Pseudomonadati > Pseudomonadota > Gammaproteobacteria > Moraxellales > Moraxellaceae > Acinetobacter > Acinetobacter sp. AR2-3. The sequence continues at coordinate 18,055 of NZ_MJIQ01000085.1, read as the reverse complement.
ATCTTTAATCTGATCACCGACAATCAGCAATTCAGCATCACGCAAGGTAGAATCCTTGGCCTCGGTCGGGCTAGGTGGTTTAGGATGCAGACAGTAAAGCTGTACCGGTTGTCCTGAGCGTAAGATCACCGTGGTATGAATGGAGGGAATTTCATCACTCAGAATAAATTTAACTTCGGTTTCTCTCAGTTCGAGCTTGCTATATAGATGCATGCCATACAGGTTATCCAAAGGCACAGGCACGCGATAAGGATAATCGGCTTCAATCACCGAGAGTGCATTTTGCCAGTTTTGATCGGTTTCCAGAGTCAAAACCAGATCTGGCTGATGAATCTGGATCTGCTCGATCAGTAAATGATATTTGGTATTGGTAGTAAGTACATTGGAAACGACCAGGGAAATTTGACGTTGCGGATCCAGCTGATCCTGCTTGACCTGCTTGACCTGTTTTTTCCAGATAAAGGTATAGGGCAATACCATTTTCAACTGATAGGCCAAAGCTGCCATCAGCCCGACAAAAAGCAGCTGATTCAACCAGGTCCAGGGATGCTCCAGAACCAAGAACAGCACAAAGGCGATAAAGCCTAATACCAGAATTTGTAAGCGTGGAAAATCCGCACCCCGAATCCACCATTCATCGCGTGGTATCAGTGACCAGAAACTTAACCAAATAACAATGATTGCCAGAATTTGGATAACCCATATCATAAACTGCGCTCTTAATTAAGTTATTATTTTTTCTAAAAGAAAAATGACGTTATCAATTTTGTATGTATCATAAAGCAGATATTTCTCTCAAGAATATTGATGTTTTGATTGTGTAGCTCTTGCAGTTGGGTCCCTTTTTGGTACACTCGAATCCCTTTTGATTTTTTAACGCACCGAGGCAAAGTGACATGAAAGTAGGTCTGGTCGGTTGGCGCGGGATGGTCGGTTCCGTCCTTATGCAACGTATGGTTGAAGAGAATGATTTTGCTCATTTTGAGCCATTCTATTTCTCTACCAGTAATGCAGGCGGTGAAGCGCCGGCATTTGGCGGTAAGACCGCCCCAGCACTTATGGATGCATCAGACATTAACAGTCTGAAGCAAATGGATGTCATTATTACCTGTCAAGGTGGCGACTATACCTCTGAAGTTTTCCCGAAATTGAAAGCTGAAGGCTGGAACGGTTACTGGATTGATGCAGCATCGACTTTACGTATGGATGATGAAGCCATCATCGTACTTGATCCGGTCAACATGCACGTGATCAAAGACGGTCTGGTCAAAGGCACCAAGACTTTTGTCGGCGGTAACTGTACAGTTTCCTTGATGCTGATGGGCTTGGGCGGTCTGTTCCAGAACAATCTGGTGGAATGGGCAACGTCAATGACCTATCAGGCCGCTTCTGGTGCTGGCGCGCAGAACATGCGTGAACTGATCAATGGTATGGGTTATTTATATAACAATACCAAAGAGTTGCTAGATGATCCGCGTTCTCCAATTCTGGATATCGACTCTAGAATTGCTGAATTACAACGTGGTGAGGGTTTCCCATCGAGTAACTTCGGCGTACCTTTAGCTGGTTCACTCATTCCTTATATCGATAAGCAACTGGAAAGCGGCCAGTCGAAAGAAGAATGGAAAGGCCAGGTTGAAACCAACAAGATTCTGGGCAACCAGCAGATCGTGCCAATTGATGGTCACTGTGTGCGTATTGGTGCCATGCGTTGTCACTCTCAGGCATTAACCCTGAAATTGAAAAAAGATGTACCTTTGGATGAAATCGAAGACATCATTGCACGTGCCAATGACTGGTCTAAAGTGGTTCCAAATACTCGTGAAGCATCCATGACTGATCTGACGCCTGTTGCTGTAACAGGTACTTTAAGCGTTCCAGTCGGCCGCCTGCGCAAGCTGAACATGGGTAAAGAATATCTCGGTGCATTCACTGTAGGTGACCAGTTGCTTTGGGGTGCTGCCGAGCCGTTACGCCGTATGCTGCGTATTCTGATTGATTATAAAAATGCCTAATATCCTTTGGATATAAAGCCAAAAGCCGATCTTTATTGATCGGCTTTTTTATGTAACTATTGCGTAAGTATTTTACAAAAAACAAACATCCCGTTAATCTATAATTTTCGCTATGCGATAATGACTGAGCTCACGATTAAGATGACTGTATATAACAAATTAAAGCTTGCCATTTTAGCCATTGTCGCTTCACAAAATATTTATGCGATTAATGTAGATCCGGTTCAGATTCAGTCTGCCCCAGGGGAATTACTCTATGCAGAAATGACTTTTCGGCAGTCTGATATCAATTTGCCGATTGAGGTTAGTCTGGCTTCACCAGAAGATTTAATCTCAATTGGGGCATCGCATCAGCCACCTGGTCATTTGAATTTTTTTACCCGGCGCAGCAATAACGGCACCGGGGTCATTACTATTACTTCTTCTCGCCCCATGACAGAGCGCGAGCTGAATATTATTGTCAAAATCAAGGAAGGCAATGCTGCACGTCTGCAACATATCCGTACGCCCTTACAAGCTAAAACCGATTTATTAAAAGCCAGTCTCAAACAGAATGAACGCCCGCTTGCACCAGTTGTTGTCGTCAGTGAAAAAGATATTGCACTCAACTTACCCGTAAGTAGCCATTACAGTACAGCAGCTTCCACAGCCCTGAATAAGCCACCAGTGTTAGAAAAGCCGTTGGCATTGCAACACACAGCACCACCTGCATTATCGAACACTTCCATTCCGAAAACTTCATTTGCGCCAGCTGTAATGACATCAAGTCCAGCGATTCAGGCTCAAGCGATTGCGCCTGTACTGAAAAGCGAGGCTGTAACTGCACCCGATACTCCAGCCCCAGTTAAAACTGCAGCGGCGCTTTCAGATTCAGTAAGGACCTCACAAGCAACTCTTGCATCGCCGGCTCCTGCAGCAGCCTCGACTACAAACAAACCGGCTAGTACGATACCAGCAAATCAAAGTGCATCAGCACCAAATAAAGCAGATGTGCAGGAAGCTGTAGAGCCCCGTTCTGATCATCAAACCGCCTCCAGTGATCCATTGGTGAAAAAATTTGCTGAGGAACAAGCCAAAAAATCAACCGGATTAGCCAATTCGGTGAAAACTCCGGTTCCAGTGACTGCAAAAGCTTCACCAGTCAAAGCAACTCCGAATCAGACTCCACCTACTTATGTGGTTCAATCCAATGAATCACTGTGGGGGATTGCTTCAAGAATTGCCGAACAGCAGCAGCGCCCGGTCAATGAAGTCATGCAGCAAATTAAAAAAGACAATGAGCATGCCTTTATCGGAGGAAATGCCAATCGTCTACGCAAGGGTGCTGCATTGAACTTAAATACAACTCATCCTGCACCTGCGCCCATTAAAGTCACTGCGGCAAAGCAGACCGAGCTACCGTCTAAGCCTGCTGGCAAGACTAAATACCGCCTGAATCAGGCAGAAATGAGCCTGGTGGCTGAGAACCAGCACGATTCTGGGCAAGTTTCTGCAAACCAGAACACAGAACGCAATCAAACATCAAAGGAATTGTCATTAAAAGTTATGACAGCCCGAGAAAAAACCGTTAAATTACAGAGAAACGTGACTGAATTAGAATTGGCACTCAATCAGAAGGATCACAGAATTCAGTTATTAAATGCGCGTCTGGCCCAGCTACAACAACAGCTCAAAGCCCAACAAGCAGATAAGAAGCCAATTAATTAAAAAGTTACACATGACGATTTATTGGGATAGGCGAATTTAAACTACTCTATCCCCAAGGGGTAAAACATGCTGATTTATGTGATTCCATTAGTGATATTGATCATCGTATTAATTGTCTTTAAAAAACGACAAGATGCTCAAGAATCAGATAAAGCAAAAACTAAAACGGTAAAAGCGAAAAAAACTGGCTCTGCTTCAAAAGCTGCCCCACAAAGAACCAAAGTGGTGGAGCCAGTCGGGGTCACAAAAAAATCAGCAACGCCATTATCAGCAGACACACGCAAGAAAATTGAAGGCCTGATTCAGGAACGTAATTTTTTTGCGGCCGAAGCACAGATTAACCAGGCACTGAATCGGGATAATTCCCAGCATGAACTCTATCTGTTGTTATTGGATATTCATATCTTACAGCAAGATGATTTTGCAATTACTCAACTGATTAATCATATTCGTACTCTGAAAATCGATGAAGTTCTCTCTCAGGCTGAAGAAAAAAGAAGCGCCTATGAAGGAGAAAAATCAGTTAAACCAGATCCAGTTTCTAAGTCTGTTGTTCCCGCATCGAATACAAGTGATTTTGATGAATTGAGTCTTACATCACTTCCTGTGGATAAAAAAGCTGGTTTAGCATTCGAGCAACTACAACAAGAAAGTGCGCCAGTTAAAGAAGAACCAGCACCTCTTGAATTTAATTTTAAGCCGAGTGCTGCGCCTGCCTCAACCACCGCAACAAAGACTGAGCCTGAACAAGACAACAGTTTTGACTTTAATCCAAAGAGCAGCTTTACTCAGAGTGTGCCGACTGAATCAGCACCATCAGTGGTTAATGAAGTTCAGTTTGATTTTGAATCTTTTAAAGTAGAGCCAACAACGTCAGAAATTTCTTCTGTAGCTTCTGATCGCCTAGAAACAGATTCTGAAAATAAAACGAATCTTAATCAGATTCCTGATCTTGATCTTGATCTCAATTTAAGCACTAATAATGAACAGTTACCGGCTAGCGATGAAGAAATCAAGCCTCTAGATTTTTCTTTCTCGCTTGACACGCCAGTACCAGCAGCTGAGAAAACTGCAGTGCCAGCGACTGAGTTTGACCCGTCTAGCTTGACAGCTGCAGCACCTGTGGCAGAACCAGCGTCACAAACCAATCTATCAGGCATGGATTTCAAATTAGATCATTTAGAAACCACGCCAGAAGCGCCTGCTGCGACAGCGATGAGTTTCGATCTTCCTGCTACACCAGCTCAAACAGCGATCAATCAACATGATCCGCTGGTGCAATCTTTCCCCGAATTACTGGATGTTAATGAAGCAAGTCTCAACCTTGATCTTGCCCAGCAATATATTCAGCTCGGTGCCTCTGCTGCTGCACGTGAAATTATTGCAGAACGAGAAGCCGAATATACTCCTGAGCAACAGCAACGCGCAGAGCAATTACTGAATCAAATCGCATCTTGATGCATTTCGATTTACACTAAAGCAGTCAATAATTGGCTGCTTTTTTTATGATAAAAAATATTGCATTAATTTATATGGGCGGCACATTCGGCTGTGTGGGAGATCCTCTTGCACCGATGCCTGCTGATTTATTTATTCCAAAGCTCGAACAGATACTTGCAGAGCAATATTTCGTCGAATGTCACCATGCACCCGCGATTAAGGACAGTAGTGCCTGCACAGCAACCGACTGGTTGCAACTGGTACAGTTTATTCAGCAATTGCAATCGCGGCACATCCAGCATTTTGTGATCATTCACGGTACAGATACGCTGAGTTATGCCAGTGCGGTACTAGCACATTTTATCGGGAACTCGGCGCATGTGGTGCTGACCGGTAGCCAATATCCGTTGCTGAATGCTCAAGGCAATGAACAGCGTGAATTTAGCGATGCCCTGGATAACCTGAAATTTGCACTAGATTCAGTCAGCAAATCTAACGCTGGGGTCTATCTGGCATTCCATCATCAGCTGCTACATGCGCAAACTGCTCTGAAACAGCATACTACCGAGTTAAATGCCTTTTCAGGTCTTGAAGCCAATATCGCAATCCAAACCAGTCAAGCGTGTTATCAGATCGAAGCTAAAGATATTGTGAAAGCGGCTAAATTCAACTGTATGAGCATCATGATGCAGCCGGTTGATCTGACCCAGCAGCTGAATAACCTGAACAACCTCTTGGCTCGACCACCGCATTTTTTATTTCTGCAAGGTTTTGGCACTGGCAACCTGGCGGTCAATGACGCCATGATTGCGCTCATTGATCAACTCTATGAGCAGGGCTGTATTTGCGTCTTAACCACCCAAGTGCCTTTTGGTGCGACAGATCAGCGCTATGCTATTGCCGAATGGGTCAATCATTGCAAAATTTTGCTGAATGAAAGTTATGGACATGCGGATCTGTATGCAAAAGCCCTGAAAATGTATTTACAATACGACACTGTAGAGCAATGGTATCGTCATTGGTACGATCAATAAGGTTTTGAGGTCATTATGCAGCGTTTTGCGGTGGGAATTGAGTTTTGTGGGATGCATTATCGAGGATGGCAGACTCAACAGCCGGGAGTTGCAAGCGTACAGGAAACCATTGAGAAGGTTCTGAGCAAAGTTGCCGATCAACCGATTAGCCTGCATGGTGCCGGTCGCACGGATGCCGGGGTACATGCGACCAATATGGTGGCACATTTTGATACTGATGCCGTGCGTTCTGAACGTGGCTGGCTAATGGGCTGCAATAGTCAACTCCCTAAAGATATCTCGATCCAGTGGATCAAGGAAATGGATCAGAGTTTCCATGCCCGTTTTAAGGCGCAGGCGCGCCGCTACCGCTATGTGGTCTACAACCATCCTGTTCGCCCGGCATTGCTGCATAAACAGGTCACCCATGTCTATGCACCGCTTGATATTGAACAGATGATATACGCCGCGAAAAAGTTTGAAGGCACACATAACTTTGAAAGCTTTCGCGCCGCAGCCTGTCAGTCCAATCAGCCTGTTCGCCATGTCAGTCATTGCCGTCTGATTCAGCATGGTCAATATCTGGTACTGGATATTCAGGCCGATGGCTTTCTGCACCATATGGTGCGCAATATCATGGGCTGTTTACTGGAAATTGGTCAGGGCATGTATGCTGCCGATCATATTGATACTATTTTCGCTGCCGAAGACCGTAAAGCCGCAGGCGTAACTGCGCCAGCAGATGGTTTGTATTTTATTCATGCTGACTATCCGGCACAGTTTGAATTACCTGAATTACCCTTAGGGCCGCATTGGCTAAATATGCCGGAATAATTTTTAAATTTTTTAGAATATTTACCTCCCCTAACCCCTCCTGAAAGGAGGGGAATTCCTCCCTTTTTCAAAGGGAGGTTAGGAGGGATTTTTAACGTTGCTTCCGCTTCCGATATTCTACCGGTGTTTCATTGGTCCAACGTTTAAAGGCACGATAGAAGGTACTTGGCTCGGAAAAACCGGTCAGATAGACAATCCGCTCGACGCTCTCATTGGTACTCGCCAGCAAACGCTTGGCCAGACGACAGCGATAATCCGAGAGAATCTGCTGAAAACTGGTATGTGCCTCACTCAGTTGTGTTCTCAAACGGCGTGGCGTGATATTCAGCTGGGCTGCCACAGTTTCCAGTGTCGTTTCGCCACTCTCCAAAGTAGAGCCGATCGCTCGACGTACTTCACCGACCAGATCATATCTTGCCAGTTCCTGCAGTTTTTCAATGGCAAGCTGCTCATGTAATTGTAAAAGCTCTGGTTCAGCCTGCCACAGCGGAAACTCTAAAATACTTGGATCGAAATAAAGTCGGGTTTCTTTTTGACCTAAGCTGACCGGACACTCATAAACCCGGAAATATTCCTCGTCAGGAGCACCTTTGGAAAAATTAAAATCGATATAAATCGGTTCAAAACGTCCTTCGGTAATAAATTTAAAGAAACGCAGTACACCCGACATGGCACACTCGGTAAAATGACGATTCACCAGACTTTCAGCAAAAGGCTGCTCGCCATTGGTTAAATAGCAGCGATCATCTTCAATCACCAATTTGGCAGCAAAGGCATCGCTGATCAGTCGTTGATAGGCCAAGGCACGTTTCAGTCCTTCACCAAAATTTTCAGATGAAACAAACAGGTGTTCAATCACCTGACCACGATACAGTGGTAAATGTTCGCCCAGATGCAAACCAATATCCGGGTCCTTACTGACTTCTTCAGCTGCCACCCAAAAGGCATACTGGGCACTCAGCGGCGTACGGTCATTGGCCTCGACCTGATTTAAAGCAACTCCTGCTTTGGTCAAAAGTTCTTCTGTCGGCAAACCCGCACGACGAATCGCCTGATAGCCCAAACGCAATACGACTGATGCATCCGTTAGCTGACTCACTCAAAAGCCTTCCTTGTATGTACTTCATTTATACTTAAAAAGATTAATTTTAGATTAACTGCGATTGACCAAACTGACAACAGAAACCGACATTTTTTTAGTTAAAAAGTTTATCGTGACAGTTCGCTTATTTTACTGACAGATGATCAGTCTAACGCCCGTTTCACCTTGTATTTTGCAAAAAAATTGACTATAATTTGCGCCTTTCCAATTTATTCATTCAGGTAGGCTATGGCCAATAAAGAGGAACTCATCGAGTTCGAAGGCGTTGTCACCGAGACGCTTCCTAATACTATGTTCCGTGTACGTTTAGAGAACGGTCACGAAGTGATTGCCCACATCTCTGGTAAAATGCGTAAACACTATATCCGTATTTTAACTGGCGACAGTGTAAAGGTTGAAATGACACCTTATGATTTGACCAAAGGTCGTATCACATATCGTGCACGCTAAGTTTTAGCGCAAGCAAAAGCCACTTTTAGTGGCTTTTTTATTGCTTTAATTTTTTATTGAACAATAAAATAATTTGACACTGAACTATAAACTCACGACTATTTATTGAATTAAAAACAACACGTATAAAAACAATGAATATGAAATGCTTGTCCCTACTTTCCAGCTTGTTTCTCGTTGCCTGTGCCACGGGCGGCAATCAGTATCTGCATCAGTCTCTACAACCTTATATGGGTCAAACTGCCGCACAGGTTCGTAGCCAGCTTGATCTTCGTGCAATGGGATTCAAGACCTCCCAGAAACCGATTCAAACCGCAGAATCTCTCAGCTACACTATTTTTCGGGAGATGAATATTTCGATGGGCACGCCGAATATTAGTCAGAGTATCTCGATCGGTGCACCAATGCCGATGCCCTCAAATGGTGGTTATAACATTGAGATGAAATGCCAAATCTGGTTTGACTTGAAAGATGAAATTGTTCAAGCCATCCGGTATACTGGTAAAGCTTGTTAAGCTGTACTCATCGAGTTCAAAGCCTGTATCGGATTAAATCAAGGATCAACTTCGCCACACTAAACTTCTACCGTGTATCAAATCACAACAGTATTTTTGCATGGAATGCGCTTACACTCATTTTATTTGGTGTGAGGACAGCTCATGAAGTTCACACTGATTTTAGTATGCTGCACAGTATTGAGTTTGCTTAGTGCATGCAGCACCACCTCAACGGCTGCACAGCGTGATACCTATTTACAACAGTTCATTGGGCAAAGCAGCCAACTGATCGATCAAACTCTAGATCTAAAACGTTTAGGTTACCAGCAGATCAGTGGGCCTGAACGCAGTGCCAAGCAATTAAGCTATGTGGTACAACGTCCTATTAGCATTCCTTTGCCTGTAGCACAGTTTCCTGCCACAGGGACAGGCACTGTACCGATTCCCGTGTCAGTAAGCCCTGCCGGCGGCTATGACGTCAAATTACAATGTAAAATTACCTTCTTACTCAAAGATAATATTGCGACCGCGGTACGTACCACAGGCCGAACCTGTTAAGCCGTTTAAGCTTCAAAATTTCTATCATAAAAAAACGCAGCTCAAGGCTGCGTTTTTTGAATCGAAACAGGCTTAGTTCAATGCAGCAACGACTGCTTGACCCATTTCAACCGTACCGACTTTTTGCATGCCTTCAGATATGATATCTGCCGTACGCAAGCCTTGATCCAAGACCTGACCTACTGCATCTTCAATCGCTTTTGCAGCGGCTTCTTCACGGAAGGTATAACGCAGCATCATCGCCACCGAAAGAATCGTTGCTAATGGATTTGCAAGGTTTTGACCCGCGATATCTGGTGCAGAACCATGACAAGGCTCATACATGCCTTTGCCATTTTCATCCAGAGATGCCGATGGCAACATGCCGATTGAACCGGTCAACATCGCAGCTTCATCAGACAGGATGTCACCGAACAGGTTAGAAGTGACAATCACGTCAAACTGCTTCGGTGCACGTACCAGCTGCATCGCAGCATTGTCGACATACATATGTGACAAATTAATTTCAGGATATTCGGCATCTTTCAGCGCAGTCACTGTCTGTTTCCACAGCTCAGTTACTTCAAGCACGTTAGCTTTATCCACTGAACATACTTTACCACCGCGCAAGTTGGCCATTTCAAAAGCGACTTTGGCGATACGCTTGATTTCAGACTCTGAATAAACGTCGGTGTTATAGCCTTGCTTCTCACCATTTTCCAGTTCACGGATACCACGTGGCTGACCGAAGTAAATACCACCCGTTAACTCACGCACAATCAGAATATCCAGACCTGCTACGATTTCAGGCTTCAAACTTGAAGCATCAGCCAGTTGCGGATAAAGAATGGCTGGACGCAAGTTAGCAAACAGATTCAGTTCGCTACGCAATTTCAATAAACCACGTTCCGGACGGATTGAACGCTCAATCGTGTCCCATTTTGGACCGCCCACGGCACCGAGTAAAATCGCATCGGCTTTTTTAGCCTGTTCAGAAGTCACGTCTGGATACGGTGAACCGTGCGCATCAATGGCTGCACCACCGAGTAAACCCTGTTCCCATGTCAAATCGAGATTAAATTTTTCATTTACACGAGTCAGCACCTGCTCTGCCGCTTTGACAATTTCAGGACCGATACCGTCACCAGCTAAAATCAAAATTTGTTTAGACATGAGATTTTCCGTTTAAAACGTCAGATTCAGACCTGACAGAGGTTAAATTTTCTTTTCTACAAACTCTGCAATCCCGGTGACTGCATTATAGGGTTTGCAAAAACGACGAATGGTTTTTTGCTCTTGTACCAGATCTACGCAAAGCGGATCAGGCGCCGAAGCATTTAATAAACTGCTGCTACGCGCACTACGGTCACGAAACATTTTTAAGCTATAGCGGTTATTGGCCTGAAAACGATGGAATACATGTAAAGTTTCCGCTTTATCCTTACTGATCGGATAAAAGCGTACGACCAGTTCATGCTGTCCTGCCGGCACGGATAAATAAATCGGATTGGCCTGATTTAAATTTTTGGCCTGCAAGCGTACCAGTTTCTGCTTCAGCGCTTCATCACTGATGCGGCCATTGTCGGCGTTGACAATGATGGTCTGATTGAAGCGTTCGAACTGGCAATCTGGTGTCCCTGCACAGTAAATCAGGGCATTGCTTTTGCTCTCAGTACTTTCTTTGGCATGTTTGAGTTTCATCGTGTCGATGCTTTGACATGCAGTCAACAGCACCGATACTGCACTTAAAGCAAGCCACTGTTTCCAATAATTCGCCATAATGTCTGTCTTACCCAATCAAAAAACTCAATAATCTTCCGATATTAGCAAGGGCATCGCAGTCATGCCATGACAATTTTTACTGATTTATCCATGAATTTCGGCAAATACCCAAGGACGCGATTGTTTGGTTTTTTCTTCATAGGTACGAATATCATCCGCCACCTGCAAAGTTAAGCCAATATCATCCAGACCATTTAACAGGCAATGCTTGCGAAATGGATCAACTTCAAACTTAAAGCTTTCACCTGTAGGGGTGCGAACTTCTTGTGCCTGCAAGTCAATGGTCAGTTGATAGCCTTCATCTGCCGCACATTCCTTAAATAACTGCTCAACAATATCTTCAGCCAAAATCACTGGCAACATACCGTTTTTAAAACAGTTATTAAAGAAAATATCAGCAAAGCTTGGTGCAATCACGGTACGGAAACCGTATTCACTCAAGGCCCACGGCGCATGTTCACGGCTAGAACCACAACCAAAGTTGGCACGTGAAATTAAAATAGATGCGCCCTGATAACGTGGTTGGTTCAAGACAAAGTCCGGATTGATCGGACGAACTGAATTGTCCTGACCCGGATAGCCTTCATCCAGATAACGTAATTCATCAAATAAATTGTCACCGAAACCGGTACGTTTGATCGATTTCAAAAACTGTTTTGGAATAATTAAATCGGTATCGACATTGGCACGGTCTAAAGGTGCAACGATACCTTGTTCAACGGTATAAGCTTTCATATTTATTTCCCAATGAATCCGTAACCTCTCCCTAGCCCTCACTTGCGCTTCGTTTTAAAGCAGTGCTTAAAACTCACTCAGGAGAGGGAACCCCTTCTCTTGCGCCATTTGGCTCATGGAGAAGGTCAGGATGAGGGCTTAAACTAGAATGAACGAACATCAACAAAGTGACCGGCTATCGCAGCAGCAGCTGCCATGGCTGGACTCACCAGATGGGTACGACCGCCATTGCCCTGACGACCTTCAAAGTTACGGTTCGAGGTCGAGGCACAATGCTCGCCCGGCTGTAATTTGTCGGCATTCATGGCCAAGCACATTGAACAGCCTGGTTCACGCCATTCGAAGCCCGCTTCGACAAATACCTTGTCCAAGCCTTCCGCTTCTGCCTGAGCTTTGACCAGACCAGAACCCGGAACTACCATCGCCTGTTTAATTGAGGCGGCAACTTTACGACCTTTGATCACTTCGGCTGCAGCACGAATATCTTCAATACGCGAATTGGTACATGAACCGATAAATACGCGATCCAGCTGAATCTCAGCCAAGGCCTGACCGGCATTTAAGCCCATATATTGATAAGCACGGTTCCAGTCATTGCGTTGTACCTCGTCTTTGGCTTGTTCTAAAGTTGGTACTGCTTGAGACACTGGAATGACCATCTCAGGAGAAGTTCCCCAAGACACTTGCGGCTCAATTTCTTCACCTTGCAACACGACCACCGTATCAAAATGTGCATCTTCATCCGAATGTAAGGTATTCCAATATGTAACCGCTTGATCCCACTGTTCTGCAGTCGGCGCATAAGGACGGCCTTTAACATATTCAATAGTCTTGTCATCGACAGCGACCATACCCACGCGTGCACCGGCTTCAATCGCCATATTACACACGGTCATACGACCTTCGATTGACATGTCACGGAACACCTGCCCACCAAATTCAATCGCGTGACCAGTACCGCCTGCGGTACCAATCTTGCCAATAATCGCTAAGACCACATCTTTTGGCGTCACGCCCTGACCTAATTTGCCATCAACGCGTACCAGCATGTTTTTCATCTTCTTTTGAACCAGGCATTGAGTCGCCAATACATGTTCAACTTCTGATGTCCCGATCCCATGCGCCAAACAGCCAAAAGCACCATGGGTTGCCGTATGCGAATCACCACATACCACGGTCATGCCCGGCAAGGTCAAACCTTGCTCCGGCCCAACCACATGCGCGATGCCCTGACGGATATCATTAATATCAAATTCAACAATATTAAAGGTCTTGCAGTTGTCATCCAAAGTTTGCACCTGGATGCGCGAGGTTTCATCTTCAATTCCGGCAACGCCCTGCTCACGCTCTTTTTTCGAAGTCGGTACGTTATGATCCGGTGTGGCAATATTAGCACTTAAACGCCATGGCTTGCGCCCGGCCAATTGCAAACCTTCAAAGGCCTGTGGAGAAGTCACTTCATGTAATAAGTGACGGTCGATGTACAGTAAGGCAGAACCATCATCACGTTGCGTTACTAAATGGTCGTCCCACAATTTATCATATAATGTTTTTGCTGTTTGGGTTGCGCCTGCCATGTCGATGTACTCCACTGGACTGGGTAAATTCTTTCTCTGATTTTGATTATATCGCTGCAATCACATAAATCTAATTTATCATTTTTATCAGTTAAAAAACTTTTTGGAATCTTTTAAAAGCTGAATCAAATCATGCTTGAGCTCTATTTTAATAAATCTAATTTTCCGATTAATTTATAAAAAATATTCTTTTTTACAAATTAAATGAGAATTATTATTATTTCTTCATCGACAGAGATGATGATTTTGAGGAACTTCGACATGGCACATATTCAACGCTTCGTAGACAACAACCAGCGCATGTTCAAAAAAACCTTCAGCTACTACATTATGCACATTACTGTGGCGATGATTGTGGGCTACTTGGTGACTGGCAGTTTAACCATGGCCATTGCCTTAAGTTTATTAGAACCAACAGTACAGGCAGTGGCTTTCTTCTTTCATGAAAAAATCTGGGAGGGTAATAACCAACAGCAGAATGAGGACATTACCGTCTAAGCTCTTCGGTCGAGGTTCCTGATGAAAGACTGCCTTTATAGGTGGTCTTTTTTAGTTTTTAAAATGCCAAGGCTTTGAAAATGTATAGTAATTCAGCACTGCAACATAGATGAGCTAATTTTGCTTTGATTTATTCTTAAAATATAACAATAATAGATTTACACATAAAAATTCTTTATAGGTGATTAAGATGAATCTCGCAGCCTTTGAAGCCTTCGTGAAAGTCATGGAAACCGGTTCGATTTCTCTGGCCGCAGATCAGCTCTTCATTACCCAGCCTGCTGTCACCAAACGTATTCACAGTCTGGAAGAATACTTTGGGGTCAAGCTGTTTGAATCTGCCGGACGTGGCGTACAGGCCACCCACGCGGCGCACTCTCTGTTACCTAAAGTGAAAAACTGGCTGAATGAACTCGGTGATATTCATTATACCTTGAGTCATGAACAGGGTCAGGTACAGGGCAAACTAAAAATTGGTACCAGCCATCATATCGGCCTGCATCATCTGCCGAGTCATTTGCGCCGTTATGTCCAGGAATATCCGGACGTGACTCTGGATGTGCATTTTGTAGATTCCGAACAGGCGCATGAACAGGTAATTGCCGGCGATCTGGAACTGGCATTTTTAACCTTGCCGCCCCGTGGTGATGCGCGTCTAAATTACGTGACCATCTGGAATGATCCTCTGGTCTTTGTGGTGGCACCGTTTCATCCGCTGGCACAGCAAAAAAATCTGTGTCTGGAAGATTTGCTCGACTACCCGAGCCTGTTGCCATCATCACAGACCTATACCTCGCAGATCACCTTGGCCGAGTTTGAAAAACAGGGTATTAAACCGAAAGTCAGCATGAGCAACAATCCGCTGGAATCGATCCGGATGCTGGTATCGATTGGCTTAGGCTGGTCGGTACTGCCAAAAACTTTGGTCAATCATGACCTTCACCAACTAGATATTAATCTGGAAATGAACCGTCGCTTGGGCATGGTCTGGCATCCGGGTCGTACGCAGTCCAAAGCGGCACAGGCTTTGGTTCAGCTCATGCAAGGCGCCTCGCTGTCTATTTAAGCTGTTCCTGAACATGCTGCATCCAAAACGGTGCAGCATTTTGTTACCTAAATACACCCCATCTGGCGATATCTTTCGAGTATTTTTAAGACAATTCCATTCTTTTGCAGTGCAGAGGAATGCTTAAAACTATTCGATGGAGCCTGACGGATGCAGCTCGATTCCCCCTTAAAATCCCACTCTCAAGACAAAACAAATACAAGCAGCCTGTGGCTTTCGGCCAAACCGATGCTGCTGCCCACACCGGCACTTGATTTTGCCGATGAACAGACTGCCCGACACGGCCTGCGCGAATATTTCCTGAATACCTTTGATACCTATGAGCAACTGTTTGAATGTCTCAAGCATGAAGATGCTTTTTTCATTAAACCGATTACTTTACGTTATCCGCTGATTTTTTATTTTGCCCATACCGCCACTTTTTTTGTCAATAAACTGCTGCTCAGCAAGCTGATTAGCGAACGCGTAAATCCGCATTTTGAAAGTATCTTTGCAATCGGTGTGGACGAGATGAGCTGGGATGACCTGGACGAAGTACATTATGACTGGCCCAGTGTGCAGGAAGTCCGTGATTATCGGCATCAGGTACGTGCCCTGATCTTGAATATTCTTGAGCATGCTCCGCTGACTCTGCCCTTAAACTGGCAAAATCCGTGGTGGACGGTCATTATGGGCATCGAGCATGAACGGATTCATCTGGAAACTTCTTCTGTGCTGATCCGCCAGCATGCTTTGGAGTATGTACGCCAGCATCCGCAGTGGCGCGCCAATATCATTACCGGTATAGCTCCGGATAACCACTTACTGGAGGTACCTGACGGCAAGGTGCTTTTGCAGAAAGATTTTAACCATCCATTTTATGGCTGGGACAATGAATACGGCCTGCATGAAGCCGAGGTTGCGGCTTTTGCAGCCTCCAAATATCTGGTATCGAATCAGGAATTTCTGGCCTTTGTCGAAGCTGATGGTTATCAGACCGAACACTACTGGAGTGAAGAAGGTCTAGGCTGGCTGCAATTTTCACAAGCTGCTCATCCCTGTTTCTGGCGCAAAACTGAATTGGGCTGGTCACTGCGACTGATGCTGGAAGAGGTACCGATGCCGTGGGACTGGCCGGTAGAAGTGAATTATCATGAAGCCAAGGCCTTTTGTCAGTGGAAATCGCAACAGCTAGGGAAAAATATTCGCTTGCCGACCGAAGACGAATGGTATCGCCTGTATGCGGTTTCAGACCTGGATCCAGATTTACCGAGTCCTCAACAGGCCAATATAGAATTAAAATACGGCACCAGCTCCTGTCCGGTTGATCATTTCAAGCAGGGCGATTTTTATGATATTCAGGGCAATGTCTGGCAGTGGACTGAAACCCCGATCTATCCATTCCAGGGTTTTCAGGTGCATCCGTTTTATGATGATTTCAGCACGCCGACCTTTGACGGTCGCCACAACCTGATGAAAGGTGGCTCTTGGATTTCGGCGGGCAATGAAGCTTTATATAGTTCCCGTTATGCCTTCAGACGACATTTCTTCCAACATGCCGGTTTTCGCTATGTCGCTTCTGATCAAGCATTGCAAAATTTCCCTTCGAACTATGAAAGCGACCAGCTGGTCTCCCAATATCTGGAATTCCAGTATGGCACTGAATATTTTGGCGTCGCCAATTTTGCCAAAACACTGGTTACTTTGGCACAATCCTATTTTCAGCAAACGCTGTGCCATCGTGCTTTAGATATTGGCTGTGCCACCGGCCGCGCCAGCTTTGAACTGGCGCGCCATTTTGATCAGGTGACCGGTCTGGACTTCTCAGCACGCTTTATCCAACAGGCAGTTTATTTGGCCCAAGGCCACAGGGTACGTTATCAACTGCCACTAGAAGGTGAATTAAGCGAAGAAAAAAGCTGTTCACTTGAAGATGTCGCTTTGGATCAGCTTGCATCTAAAACGGAATTTTTTCAGGCAGATGCCTGCAACCTGAAAGCACATTTTAGCGGCTATGATTTTATTCTGGCGGCGAACCTGATTGACCGTTTGCATCATCCGAAAGACTTTTTGGTGCAGATTCATAAACGTATGAATATAGGTGGCATTTTAATGCTGAGTTCACCTTATACCTGGCTGGAAGAACATACGGCGCGTAGTGAATGGCTGGGCGGTTTTCAGCAGGATGGGGAAAACATCACGACCTTGGCTGGTATTTCCAACATTTTAACCCAGCACTTTGAATTGGTGGCCGAACCCCAAGATATGCCTTTTGTGATTCGGGAAACGGCCAGAAAGTATCAACACACGCTGTCACAAGTCACGATCTGGAAACGGATTCGCTAAAGGTAAGGTGATGGCCTAAAAAAGCCAATCATACGATTGGCTTTTTAATCATCCTTCACTGGTTGAATTTTCATGTAAGGATTCATTGAGTTGATCTACCACAATCGCCCATTCGCCATCAGATGCTATTTTCTCGCTTAAAAATTGACGTTGTGCCTCTGACCAATACGGCGCATCCAGTAAAGTCAGATCTTTATGCAATTGATGCTCGTGAATAAATGTTGCAATACCTTCTGCACTGGCATCCAAGCCAAGCTGTTGGAACAGATGTGTCATACGCGGTCGAACGTGAGTCATATCTCATACCTCAGAATCTACTATTGTTATCATGTCCTGTTTTTCGAGCATAGCATGTCTGATTCAGCCGGACTGTGAAAAAACATTAATATTCCATTGAGGCAAATAAAAAGCACAACCGAAGTTGTGCTAAATAAATCACATTAATAAAGCTGGACTAGGGTCTGTTGACATTTCAAG
>NZ_MJIQ01000084.1:0-26299 GCF_001878775.1 Acinetobacter sp. AR2-3 | reverse complement strand
AAAAGTGTCAACACACCCTAGTTTCAGGAAGAGACATAAGCAATGGCCCAGACACGTTTCCCCCAACTCCCGCCGCATGTGCCATCCCGCGGCAGCAAGCTGAGCCGGACTTTTTTCAGGCAGCTTTTTTTGGGCCAAGGCTGGCGTCTGGAAGGTAAATTTCCAGACTTACCTAAAGCAGTCGCGATTATTTCTCCGCACACCTCCAATATTGATGCATGGCTGGGTTTTAATGCCTTGCTTGGTCTCGGTATTCAGATTACGATTTTTGGTAAAGACAGCCTGTTTCGTACACCGCTAAAACCGGTACTGGAATGGATTGGCGTCGTTCCTGTCGTCCGAGATAGTCCACAAGGTCATACCCGACAGATTGTAGACATCATTGAAAAATCAGAACAGATCTGGGTCGGTATGGCACCGGAAGGTTCACGTAAGGCACCGGATAAAATTCGCAGCGGTTTTTATCATATTGCCAAGGCAGCCCATTTGCCGATTGTGATGTTTTCCTTTGATTACGATATCAAGACCATTCATATCCTGGGCATCTACCATCTGACCGGTGATTATGAATACGACCTGGAACAGATTTATCAGCATTATCAAGGTAAATTCTCAGCCAAAAATCCTGACTGGGTGGCCAAGCCGTTACAAAAGCTTTTGAAAAAAGACTAGGCAAATACGGCTTTTTTTGATGTGATAGCCTGAATTTTGTTGATTTAATCACCAGTTTTTATAATGAAATTAGCCCGTTATGCCTTGATTGGCTGCCTTGGATTGAGTCTTGCAGCCTGTGACAAAGCCACTAAAACACCTACGCCTGCCACACCCTTAAAAGCCCGTGAACCTGTCGTCGCCATTGCACTCGGTGGTGGCGGTGCCAAAGGTTTTGCTCATATTGGCGTCATTAAAGTGCTCGAATCACACGGCATCAAACCGAAGATTGTCACCGGAACCAGTGCCGGCAGTTTTGTCGGTAGCCTATATGCCAGCGGCAAATCACCTTATCAGTTACAGCAGATTGCCCTGAACTTTAAAGAATCGGATATCCGCGATTTAACCTTGAACCGACAAGGCATTATCGCCGGGCAAAAATTGCAGGATTTCGTCAATAAGAATGTGACGAACAAACCGATTGAACAGTTCCCGATTCGTTTTGCGGCAGTCGCCACTCGCCTGGACAATGGCCGCAAGGCAGATTTTATTAAAGGCAATGCCGGACAGGCAGTCCGAGCGTCCTGCAGTATTCCGAATGTGTTTGTGCCTGCCGTGATTGGCGGCACCAAATATGTCGATGGTGGTCTGGTCAGTCCGATTCCGGTCAAGACCGCCAAAGATATGGGAGCAGACATTGTGATTGCCGTGGATATTTCTGCCCGTCCGGATGGTAATAAGGATCTAAATATGTGGGGCGTACTAGATCAGACCCTGAATATTATGGGACAGCAAAGCATTAATGAAGAGTTGAGCCAGGCCACTGTGGTGATTCAGCCTAAAGTCGGCCACATCGGTACTTTAGACCTGAAAGCCAGCAATGCCACCATTCTGGAAGGTGAAAAGGCTGCTCAGCTGAAAATCCGTACTATTGAAAAAGCCATTAGCAACTTTAAGCAGTCTCCCGCGGCATTTAAACCGCCACGTCCGGCAAAATTTTGATGCATGAATTTTTTATATTCATCTGCGGCCGCATCTGCTACATTGAAGATCAATCATATAAAGATGATGATTAATTAAATACTTAGCGATATAGGTCACGATATGGAATTAGTTCTTGAACCTTGGCACTGGTTTGTATTAGGCATCCTTCTGATTCTATCGGAATTACTACTGCCCGCATTTGCTGCCCTGTGGTTCGGGATCGGTGCCATCATGGTTGGCGTCCTGTACTGGATGTTCCCGATGATGGGACTGACGACCCAGCTCCTGACCTGGATCGTACTTTCTGTTCTGTGTACGCTGCTCTGGTTCAAATTTATCAAGCCACTTTCCATTGACAAGACCAAAGCCGGTCTGTCGCGTGAAGCGACCATTGGTCAGGTGGGCATGGTGATTCAGACTAATCTGGATCATGGGCAAATCCGGGTGCGCTTTCCGATGCCAGTTTTAGGTTCGGATGAATGGGAATGCCGAACTTTGGACCCAGTTCAAGTCGGAGACCGCGTTCGCGTCGTGGATATTCTGGGTAATGACCTGGTCGTACAACCTCACAGCACGAATTATCAAAATCAATAAGGTGAATAAGCTATGTCTGGTGGTTCTATCATTGTTATCGCGTTTCTGGCCTTTGTTGCGATTACCATTTTTAAAGGTGTGCGGATTGTGCCGCAAGGCTACAAATGGATCGTACAGCGTCTGGGTAAATACCACACCACGCTAAATCCGGGTCTGAATTTTGTCATTCCTTATGTGGATGAAGTCGCCTATAAAGTCACAACCAAAGATATCGTTCTGGATATTCCCTCACAGGAAGTGATTACCCGTGATAACGCGGTTCTGCTGATGAATGCCGTGGCCTATATCAACCTGACCACACCGGAAAAAGCCGTGTACGGGATTGAAAACTACTCATGGGCGATTCAGAACCTGGTACAGACTTCACTGCGTTCGATTGTCGGTGAAATGGATCTGGATGATGCGCTATCTTCACGTGACCATATCAAGGCACGCTTGAAATCCAGTATTTCCGACGATATCTCGGACTGGGGTATTACCTTAAAAACTGTAGAAATTCAGGATATTAAACCTTCTATCACCATGCAGACCGCGATGGAAGAACAGGCAGCAGCTGAACGTCAGCGTCGTGCGACTGTGACTAAAGCTGACGGTGAAAAACAGGCGGCAATTCTGGAAGCGGATGGCCGTCTGGAAGCGTCACGTCGTGATGCCGAAGCGCAAGTGGTACTGGCTGAGTCTTCACAACGTGCAATTGACATGGTGACTTCCGCCATTGGCGATAATGAAATTCCGGTCGCCTATTTACTGGGTGAACAGTATATTAAAGCCATGCAGGATATGGCCAAATCGCCAAATGCCAAGACCGTGGTACTTCCTGCCGATGTGTTAAATACGATCCGTGGTGTCATGGGTCGCCCTAACTAATTTATCTTTTGACTTTATATATAGGCAGCCCGAGGGTTGCCTATTTTTATTGGCGCAAGAAAATCTCAGCAAAAATTGTGAATTTATGGTTAAATTTCGCGTTTATTTTTGAAATCTCCTGGATTCGATGTTGCCTGACTTTCGGATTAAAGTTCCTCGCAGCTGTCTTATTCCTTGTTTCGATCTACTGTCCAACTTAAAAATGGATACCGTATGAGCTCCCTAAATCCAACCTTAATTACTTTTCTTTTCTATATTGTCGCAATGGTGGTGATCGGCCTGATGGCTTATCGCGCGACAAGCAACTTTTCCGATTACATCTTAGGGGGCCGACGTTTAGGGAGTTTCGTAACTGCACTTTCTGCAGGGGCTTCCGACATGAGTGGCTGGCTACTGATGGGTCTGCCCGGTGCGATTTATCTTTCTGGTCTGTCTGAGATGTGGATTGCCATCGGTCTGATCATTGGTGCCTGGCTGAACTGGCTACTGGTTGCTGGTCGTCTGCGGGTACACACCGAAGTTCAGCACAATGCCCTGACCCTGCCGGATTATTTCTCGAATCGTTTTAACGACCAGAAAAAAATCCTGCGTATTGTTTCGGCTTTTGTCATTCTGATTTTCTTTGCGATTTACTGTGCTTCGGGCATGGTTGCAGGTGCGCGTCTGTTCGAAAGCATGTTTGACATGTCTTACAGCACCGCGCTCTGGATCAGTGCCATCGCCACCATCAGCTATGTGTTTATTGGTGGTTTCCTAGCTGTGAGCTGGACCGACACCATTCAAGCCGGTCTGATGATTTTTGCCCTGTTGCTGACACCAATCGTGACGTTGATGGCATTTTCAGATATGTCCCAAGTGACTTTGGCACTGGAAGCTGCTCGTCCTCAAGCAATGAATATTCTGGATGATCTGAGCTTTGTTGCGATTATTTCCCTGCTCGCCTGGGGTCTGGGTTACTTTGGCCAGCCGCATATTCTGGTGCGCTTCATGGCCGCAGATTCGGTCAAGTCGATTCCAAATGCACGCCGCATTGGCATGACCTGGATGATTCTATGTCTTGGCGGTGCGGTGGCAGCCGGCTTCTTTGGTATTGCTTATTTCCAGCAGCATCCAGAACTGGCAGCAGCAGTGAATGCCAATCCTGAAACAGTATTTATGGAACTGACCAAAATCCTGTTTAACCCATGGATTGCAGGTGTGGTGCTTGCTGCTATTCTTGCCGCAGTAATGAGTACTTTAAGCTGTCAGCTACTGGTCTGCTCAAGTACCCTGACTGAAGATTTCTATAAATCTTTCCTGCGTAAAAATGCCTCGCAAAAAGAACTGGTCTGGGTTGGCCGTTTGATGGTACTGCTGATTGCCTTGCTGGCGATCTGGATGGCGGGTAATCCTGAATCCAAAGTACTGGGGCTGGTGGCTTATGCCTGGGCAGGTTTTGGTGCCGCCTTTGGCCCGCTGATTATCCTGTCATTATTCTGGAAACGCATGACCGTGAATGGTGCTTTGGCCGGTATGATCGTGGGTGCAGTCGTGGTTATTTTCTGGAAGAACCTGTTTGCTGACACTGGCCTGTATGAAATCGTTCCTGGTTTTATCTGTTCAATGCTGGCAATTGTAGTGGTGAGCCTGATGGGTAAAGCGCCAACAGCAGAAATTACCGACCGCTTTGAAGAAGCTGAACGCCTGTATAACGAAAGCAAATAATTCTGTATCAACTAAAAAGAGGACTTCAAGTCCTCTTTTTTTATGCAGTTACTTTAAACTTTTTTAGAAAAATAATTTTTCAATCAGCTTTTACGCGTGAGCAGAAACTGGGTAATTTGCATCAACTCTTCCGCCTGACCTTCAAAATGGGCAAGTGCCGTTAAGGCTTGATCATGTAATTGCTGGGCATAGGCTTGGGCCTGCTCCAGACCCATCAAGGCTGGATAAGTCGATTTCTCGACCTGTTCATCCTTGCCGGCGGTTTTACCCAACACTTCGGTATCGGAAATAATATCCAGAATATCATCCTGTACCTGGAAGGCCAGACCAATCGCCTGTCCAAATTCACGCAATTTTGGAATGGCCAGATCGGTGCCTTCAAAGATTGTCACCGCCGCCATCATGATCGCAGCACTAATCAAAGCACCGGTTTTATTACGATGGATGGTTTCCAGTGCTTGCTGATCGATTTTTTTGCCTTCAGACTGCAAATCTAAAACCTGACCATTCACCATTTTCGAAGAAGCGGTCGCCAGAATCTGCATCTGCTTCAGTACAATGGAAGCTTCTACCGCTGGCCCCTGATCAAACAGACGGCTACCCAAAATTTCAAAAGCCATAGACTGCAGGATATCACCTGCCAAAAGCGCGGTATCTTCTCCATAAGCCACATGACAGGTCGGCTGGCCACGGCGCAGCAAATCATTGTCCATACACGGCAGATCATCATGGGCCAATGAATAGCAGTGAATAAACTCGATCGCAACCGCTGCACGGCGCACTGCAGCACTATTCTGGTTGGGTTTTAATGCAGCGGTGGCATAACATAGCGCTGGACGTACCCGCTTGCCACCCAGCATCACAGCATGATGGACTGCCGACCTTAACGGTTCCGGAATGGCAAAGGCTTCCAGAGCGGTCAATAAATCCTGTTGAATGCGATGTTGTGCTTGTGTGAGTGCATGGGTTGATACGTCAGTGATAGATGACACATTCGCCTCGAATACGTAGTCCAGAAGAATAAAATGACAAGCGAATAAATGCCTGTACGCTGATCAGGCATTGTACCTAGAAATGCCTTGAATTTTCAGCCATAAATCGAATTGTTCTACTGAAATTTGCCATTCAACATCAAATAAGCAAGTCAGAGATTTTAAACCATAAAAAACCACCGTAGAACCGGTGGTTTTATTCAGTCTAAAAGTATGCACGGCATTTAAACGAGAACATCTTCTGGTACGCGCACCCAGCCTTCCATCAATACGCGAGCACTACGGCTCATAATCGCTTTCTTCACTTTCCACTCACCATTTTCAAAACTTGCTTGTGCACCCACTCTCAAAGTCCCGGAAGGATGACCGAAACGCACCGCTTCACGCTCTACCCCACCTGCGACCCGGTTCACCAATGTTCCAGGAATGGCAGCTGCTGTACCAATGGCCACCGCAGCCGTGCCCATCATGGCATGATGGAGTTTACCCATAGACAAGGCACGAACTAGAATATCGGTATCTGATTCAGTGACGGTTTTGCCACTTGAAGAGGTATAGCTACTCGGTGGTGCAATAAAGGCAATTTTTGGCGTGTGTTGGCGGGTTACGGCTTCTGCAATATCCTGAATCAGTCCCATCTGTTTCGCCGCATAGGCGCGAATCGTTTCGAACTTTGTCAGGGCTGCTACGTCATTATTGATATGATCTTGAAGCTCGATGCCCTTATAGCCGAGATCTCCCGCATTCAAAAATACCGTGGGAATGCCGGCATTAATCATGGTCACTTCGAAACTGCCAATATTGGGAACTTCCAAAGTATCGACCAGATTACCTGTTGGAAACATTGAACCGCCTTCCGCATCGTCATCGGCTGGATCCAGAAACTCGATCTGCACTTCCGCCGCAGGAAAGGTTACGCCATCTAGTTCGAAATCACCCAACTCCTGCACCTGTCCATTCTGCATCGGCACATGTGCAATAATGGTTTTCTGAATATTGGCCTGCCAGATACGTACCGTGCACAGCCCATTTTCAGGAATACGTTCGGCATCGAACAGACCATTGGAAATGGCAAATGCTCCGACTGCCGCGGTCAGATTGCCACAGTTGCCACTCCAGTCCACAAAAGGACGGTCAATCGACACCTGACCAAATAAATAATCGACATCATGATCAGCGTGTTGGCTTTTTGACAGGATCACCGTTTTACTGGTACTGGAACTGGCGCCACCCATACCGTCGATCTGTTTCCCGTATGGATCTGGGCTACCAATCACGCGTAGTAAAAGCTGATCACGAATCCGGCCCGGCTGTTGTGCTTCTACAGGCAGATCATCCAGCTTAAAGAAAACACCTTTACTGGTGCCTCCACGCATATAGGTTGCAGGAATCTTGATTTGGGCGGCAAAACTCATGAATTATTTCATCCTTTGACTTGTCTTTGTTTTCGTACAGGTTATTCAATATTTATATTCAAAGTATAGTATGTTGAAAGCAGAACTGCTTGACTGCCAGACCTTAGTATAAAAAAACGGCATTTGTATTTTATCCAAGAAAATAGAGAACTCATCAGTAACAGTTTCAATAAAATTAATATATTGATTCATTTATATTTTATTTCAGTTATTTATATGAATATTTTTTATTATTCCTCCAACAATATTTCATTCTTAGGATGGACTAGGCTTCTTTAGTCTGATCAATTACAATCAGCCACTTATCATTTTCCATTGTCGGGCTGAACACTTTGAATAACGAGTCTTCACAACTTCAGCGTGGCTTAAAGAACCGTCATATTCAGTTGATCGCCATGGGCGGTGCAATTGGCACAGGCTTATTCTTAGGTTCCGCACAGGTGATCCAATCTGCGGGTCCTTCTATTATTTTAGGCTATGCCATTGGGGGCCTGATTGCATTTTTAATCATGCGTCAATTGGGTGAGATGATTGTTCATGAACCTGTCGCAGGTTCATTCAGCCATTTTGCTTATAAATACTGGGGAAAATTTCCCGGTTTCCTTGCGGGTTGGAACTACTGGATTCTGTATATCCTGGTGGCCATGACCGAACTTACTGCGGTTGCGAAATATATCAACTACTGGTGGCCGCATATTCCAGCCTGGGCATCGGTACTGTTTTTCTTTATCGTGATTACACTGGTCAACCTCGGCAATGTGAAATTCTACGGTGAATCGGAATTCTGGCTTTCTATCATTAAAGTGACTGCGGTCATCTCGATGATTGTCTTTGGCCTGTATCTGATCCTGACTGCTGATGCTTCTTCAGGCGCATCTTTTAGCAATCTTTGGACCGCGGGTGGTTTCTTCCCGAATGGTTTTGAAGGTCTGTTCTACATGCTGGCATTCTTAATGTTTGCCTTCGGTGGTATCGAACTCATTGGTATGGCGGCTGCAGAAGCTGAAAATCCGGAAAAAACCATTCCGAAAGCCATTAATCAGGTGGTGTTCCGTATTCTGATTTTCTATGTTGGTGCCTTGACAATTCTGTTGTCACTCGTGCCTTGGAATCAGCTTGAGCTTGGTGGTCTGGACAAAAGTCCTTTTGTGATGATTTTCAGTCAATTGGGAATTGGCTGGGCAGCACACTTACTGAACTTTATTATCCTGACAGCAGCACTGTCTGTGTATAACAGTGGCATGTACGCCAACAGCCGTATGCTCTATGGTCTGGCTCAACAAGGAAATGCACCTAAAGTCTTCATGAAAGTGAATAAGCAAGGTACGCCGATTCCTGCCGTATTATTCTCTGCTGTACTGATTTTTGGCTGTGTACTACTTAATTACTTCGTGCCTGAAGATGCCTTAAGTCATCTGATTTACATCGTAGTCGGTGCATTGGTATTGAACTGGGCCATGATTACCCTGACCCATCTCAAGTTCATTCAAAGCATGAAAAAGCTAGGACAGAATACTTCCTTCCCTGCGCTTTGGTCTCCGGCGGGTAATATTCTGGTTCTAGGTTTCATTCTTACGATTCTTTACATCATGTGGACGCAAGGATTCCAGGAATCTATTTTGATGATCCCGCTTTGGATTGTGGTCATGTTCGGTCTGTTTAAGTTACTTAAGCCTAAAAATACCTAGACAACTCCTGTAGCTATGAGTCCTTAAAAGTTATTGCTTCGGCAATAACTTTTTTTTGTATTTTTTACAGTACAATAGCCTTCTTTTCGCGCCCTTAGCTTAACTGGATAGAGCAGTTGCCTCCTAAGCGACCGACGTGGGTTCGAGTCCCGCAGGGCGCACCATCCTTTCAAAATGTGATCTATACTTCAAAAAATTAGCGTTAATCTTCATATTTTTAGAATATTTTTTATACAAAAAATCATTTTTTCTTCATTATTTTATTTCTTTTACTTTCAAATACTTATTTCAAAATGAGGCTATTTTTTGGTGTAAAAACTCTATTTTGATGCTTTTTTAGACTAATTAGTTTTTTCTAGAGCATTTACTCTTATTTTAATTGTGCTATTTTTGTCACATGGAGTAACAAATGATTGCGGATAAATACCCGAAATCTCCAAGAATTTAATAAGTGCAAACAACAACGCTAGATATAAATTTGTACCTCAAGGAAAGACGTAAATGAAATTAAAAACATTAACTACTGCAATGATTCTCGCAACTGTACCAATGACGGGTGCATTTGCAGCAGCTTTAGATCGCTCAGGTCAATCTATCGCAGCGTTTTTACAACCAGGTAATTACTTTGAGGCTGGTATTTCTGTATTAGATCCATCTGTATCTGGTAAAGCTAATGCAGGCTATACTCCTAACCCTGCTATTCCTGCAGCATTAGCTGGTCTTGAGAATACCTCTCTATCAGACATGGGCGAAGATTATTACTTCCCAAGTGCAGCATTAAAGTTTCAAGTAGCTGATAATTTATCAGTGGGTCTTTTATATGATCAACCTTTTGGTGCTGATGCGGCCTATTCAGTTGGTGATGCTGGAGCAAACCCAGCATTAGCAGGTTTGGGTCTTCCAGCTGCATTATTTGCTGGACAAGGCTTATTCCATAACGGCCAAGAAGCAACTGAAGTAGAAGTTACAACCGAAAATTTAACATTCCTAGTAGGCTTCCAACCAACTGAAAACTGGAATCTATATGGTGGTGCGGTATATCAGACCGTTAAAGGGAATGTTCAACTACGTGGTACCGCATACGGTTCTACTATTGCATTAGGCCAATATAATGCAGATATGAAAGAAGATTCTGCAGTAGGCTGGATTGCAGGTTTAGCTTACCAAATTCCTGAAATTGCATTAAAAGCATCATTAACTTATCGTTCTGAAATCGATCATGAATTAGCAACCAATGAATATGGTACAAGCTTAGTTTTAACTGGTTTAGTTCCTGGGCCAGGTGCGGTATATAACGAAAACACTACTACTAAAATTACAACTCCACAATCTGTAAACCTTGATTTCCAAACTGGTATCATGGCTGACACAGTCGCTTTTGCTAATGTGCGCTGGGTAAACTGGGAAGATTTTTCAATTCGTCCTGAACAGTTTGGTACAGTTTCAGAAGCTTTAGGTGCCGCAGGCTTAACCCCAGATAATCCAAATGGTTTTGACTTAGTGGGTTATACAGATGATCAATGGTCAGCTACTGTAGGTGTAGGCCGTAAATTTAATGAAAAATGGGCAGGTAATGTCTCTGTAGGTTGGGATTCAGGTGCAGGCAACCCTGTTTCAACTTTAGGTCCAACTGAAGGTTACTGGAATGTTGGCCTAGGTCTGCAATTCTCACCTGCTGCAAACTACTTTATCGCTGGTGGTGTGAAGTACTTCTGGTTAGGTGATGTTAAAGCTCAACCTGCATCAATGTTTGGTACAGGAAACTCTGTAGCACAATTTGAAGATAACCATGCTTTAGGTTACGGCTTAAAAATGGGCTATCGCTTCTAAGCTCTGATTAAATAAAAACCACTTTCGAGTGGTTTTTATTTTTTAACTCTAATTTTATACACTTGCATATCATTTGCTTGTTTTACAAGCAATTAATCCTGCTCCAAATATTAATTTTTTAAAATTTATCTTTTATTTTTATTTTCTTATTTATCATTTAGTTAATATAAAAATATAGTATAAATACTCTAAGCAACCCTTTTATTTAACCGCCTTAGTTCATTTCTTCAACAGAGCTGAGTATTTACTCTTTTTAAAATTATGTTACTTTCCCAGCACATTTTTGTTACAGATGGCATCAGGGAACGTACCATGAAGCTCAATAAAATTTATTCTGCTATTTTACTTAGTACTCTCCCACTTACACCTGCGTTTGCTGCTGGTTTAGACCGTTCTGGTCAGTCTATTTCTGTCTTTTTACAACCGGGGAATTATGCAGAAGCAGGTATTTCTGTTTTAGATCCAACAGTAAAATCAAGTCAGTTAAATGTGACTGATATGGCAGAAGACTATTACTTCCCTTCTGCAGCAATTAAAGTACAAGCGACTGAACAAATTTCTTTAGGTCTTTTATATGACCAACCATTTGGTGCAGATGCGATGTATAGCCTAGAACAGAGCATGTTTACTAATGGAATTGAAGGCACAAAAGTTGAAGTTGAAACACACAATCTCACGGCTTTAATTGGTTACCAACCTACAGAAAACTGGAATTTCTACGCAGGTCCTGTTTATCAAACCGTACAAAGTACAGTATCTTTACGTGGACTTGCGTACGGGGGTGCTTCTAAACTTGGCAGCTACGACATTAATTTAAGAGAAGATGAAGCATACGGTTGGCTTGCTGGTTTTGCTTATCAAATTCCTGAAATCGCGTTAAAAACTGCGGTTACCTATCGTTCAGAAATCAAACATGAAATTGATACTACTGAAACTTTTGGGTTTGGTGCCATTCAACGACCAAATGCACTCACTGAAATTATAACGCCTCAATCTGTAAATATTGATTTTCAAACAGGTATTGCAGCCAACACTTTAGCTTTTGCCAATATCCGTTGGGTACATTGGGATCAATTTGCGGTCACACCAAAGTTTTTAAATGCTGCTTCTGGCAATAACCTTATTGACTATTCAGATGATCAATGGTCTGCAACCGTAGGCGTAGGTCGCAAGTTTAATAGTCATTGGTCAGGTTCTGCATCTGTTGGTTATGACTCTGGCGCAGGTAACCCTGTGACTACTTTAGGTCCAACTGAAGGTTATTGGAATGTGGGTCTAGGTGGTCAATATAGCCCAGCAGAAAACTATTTTATTCAAGCTGGCGTAAAATACTTCTGGTTGGGTGATGCCACTGCACGTACGGGTACAACAAACGTTGGTGAATTTGAAGACAACTATGCATTGGGTTATGGCTTAAAAATTGGCTATCGCTTCTAAATTAATGCACTGTTAATATCGCATAAAAACAAAGGGCATCAAATGATGCCCTTTATTGTATTCAGCTTCAGATTAAGCTGGAATATCTCTTACTGAAGCACCACGAATTGCTTCTTTTAATGCTGCATAACCATGAATTGCAGGGAATTGTGGGAATTCTGCAATCACATTTTCAGGTGCATCAAATAAGAAACCTTTGTCCGCTTCACTTAGCATCGTGGTGTCGTTATATGAATCGCCTGCAGCAATTACACGGAAATTTAAACCGTGTAAGGCTTTAACAGCTTGACGTTTTTGGTCTGGTTGACGCAGTTTATACGCAGTAATCATGCCATTTTCATCTGATTCTAGCTTATGGCAGAAAATGGTTGGCCAACCCAACTGCTTCATCAACGGATGTGCAAACTCGTAGAACGTGTCTGAAAGAATAATCAATTGGAAGTGTGTGCTCACCCACTCTACAAACTCTTTCGCGCCAGGAAATGGCCCCATTTCTGCAATCACTTCCTGAATATCGTTCAAGCCTAAACCGTGCTGTTTTAAAATATTCAGACGTTGGGTCATCAGTACATCATAGTCAGGAATGTCACGAGTCGTCGCTTCAAGCTCTTTAATACCGGTTTTTTTAGCAAAGTTAATCCAGATTTCTGGAACCAACACGCCTTCTAAATCTAGACATACGACTTCCATGAACATTCCCTCTGAGTTGTATTGAAAAAATTTTGCACTATCATAGCTGAAGCAACAGATTTTGTACTGTACTTTTTTAAATCTATTTTTTTCATAAGTATTTATTTTTTAGTGATAAGTCAATTAAATCAATTCTATTAAAATAGATGTGAAATTAATTAATATAGGCCATGTCCTTTCCAAGCCTATATCGCCAGGACTCTCATGACCATCATTCCTACTATTGATCGTATTGATGCGCTTGCATCTGAATATGCTGATAAATCGCCCAATGAAATTTTGACACTTGCACTGAGCCAGCAAGGTGAAATTGCGATTTCATTTTCTGGTGCTGAAGATGTTATATTGATTGATATAGCGTCGCATCTCGGTAAACCGTTCCGGGTATTCAGTCTGGATACTGGCCGTCTACATGCAGAAACCTATCAGTTTATTGAACGGGTGCGTAAGCATTACAACATCGAGATTGAAATCTGCTTCCCTGAAACGGATGCAGTACAAAATTTAGTGACCACCAAAGGTTTATTCAGTTTCTTTGAAGATGGCCATCAGGAATGTTGCGGCATACGCAAGGTTCAACCGCTGCGTAAAAAACTGGCGACGCTGGACGGCTGGATTACCGGTCAGCGCAAAGACCAAAGTCCGGGTACACGCAATGAAATTCCTGTGGTTCAGGCCGATCCAGGTTTCTCCGGTCCTGGAAAGCAGTTGATTAAGTACAATCCTCTAGCCAACTGGTCCAGTGCAGATGTCTGGAGTTATATCCGTATGATGGAAGTACCTTATAATACCCTGCATGAGAAAGGTTTTGTTTCAATTGGCTGTGAACCTTGCACCCGCCCTGTGCTGCCAAATCAGCATGAACGCGAAGGCCGCTGGTGGTGGGAAGAAGCCACCCATAAAGAATGTGGCTTACATGCTGGCAATCTAAAAAAATAAAGTTAAGTTTTATCATTCCTATTGATTGAAAGACTATTTTTTAATAAAGATAGTCTTTTTTAATTGATAATTTTACATTTAGTGACAAGATAGAAATTACCTTTTATCGGGATAATATTATTTTAATTAAAGAATTGATAAAATTTTAGCTCATTGATTTATTTGCATAAAATGTGAAATTGAACACAATGCTATTCTTCTAATAACACATAATTATTAAGTTACACTCCACTTCGCCTAGAAAATACTATTTTTAGAAATCTATTTTAAAACTAAAATTTTCACATTTCATAAACTTAGGAAGATATTTTGTTCTTGTCAATAGCCACTTTTTCACAGTTGAGGCAAGATAAAGCAGTTCATTTATATGCTAAAAAAGATATACTTTAAAAACTAAAGTAATAATTCTAACAAGGCCTTTTAGCAAAAAAGCCATAGAGAATGCAGTGAGGCAATCCACGCTATGCGTCCATTACATCCAATTGATTTTATTTTCTTAACTTTAGAGAAACGGCAGCAGCCTATGCATGTAGGTGGACTATTTTTATTCCAAATTCCCGACAATGCGTCAGCTTCCTTTATTCAGGATCTAGTCACGGATATCCAAAATTCGAAATGCTCTCCAATCCCACCTTTTAACAACTATTTAAACGGCCTGTTTTGGGATGAAGACCAGGAATTTGATTTAGATCATCATTTTCGTCATATTGCCCTGCCAAAACCGGGCCGTATCCGTGAATTGCTGACCTATATTTCTCAAGAACATAGTGCCCTGATTGATCGTGCCAAACCTTTATGGACCTGTCATATCATTGAGGGCATTGAAGGTAATCGTTTTGCCATGTATTTCAAAATTCACCATGCTATGGTGGATGGAATCGCTGGCATGCGTCTGGTAGAAAAGTCGCTTTCACATGATCCAAATTCCAAGAGTATTGTACCGCCATGGTGTGTGGAAGGCCCACGTGCCAAACGCCTTAAAGCACCTAAAGTGAACAGGTTTAAAAATGTCCTGCAGACCATTAAGGGGCAACTGGAATGTGCGCCACGAGTTGCTTATGAACTGTCGCAAACCGTCATGAAAGATATGGGACGCAATCCGGATTATGTATCCAGCTTTCAGGCGCCAAGCAGTATTCTGAATCAACGCGTCAGTGCTTCACGTCGCTTTGCAGCCCAGTCTTTCGAATTTTCACGTTTACGTCATATTTCTAAGGCATTGGGCGTGACCATTAATGATATCGTCCTGGCCATTTGTTCAGGTGCATTACGTGAATATTTATTATCGCAAAATGCCTTACCGAAAAAACCGTTAATTGCTATGGTTCCAGCTTCTGTTCGCAGTGACGATTCAGATATATCCAACCGTATTACCATGATTCTGGCCAATCTGGGCACGCATAAAGAAGATCCGCTAGAACGTCTCAAGATCGTACGCCGCAGTGTACTGAGTGCCAAAGAACGCTTCAAACGTATGAATGCCAATCAAATCTTGAACTATAGTGCTTTTGTCTATGGTGCAGCGGGTCTGAAC
Organism: Acinetobacter sp. AR2-3; assembly: GCF_001878775.1. Taxonomy (NCBI): domain Bacteria; kingdom Pseudomonadati; phylum Pseudomonadota; class Gammaproteobacteria; order Moraxellales; family Moraxellaceae; genus Acinetobacter; species Acinetobacter sp. AR2-3. Next base: position 10,974 of record NZ_MJIQ01000084.1, on the reverse strand, counting down.
ATTGCCTCCGGTTTAATGCCGACACGTCAGGCGTTTAACGTGATTATTTCCAATGTACCTGGACCACAAGAGCCCCTTTACTGGAATGGTGCACGTCTTGAAGCACTTTATCCGGCTTCTATCGTACTGGATGGTCAGGCTCTAAATATCACCATGACCAGCTATCTAGACAAACTGGAAGTCGGCTTGACCGCATGTCGTAATGCCCTGCCGAAAATGCAGAACTTGCTAACACATCTGGAAGAAGAAATTCAACGTTTTGAACTTATTGTAGATGGCGAACCTGTCCCAAAGTTACGAGCGGTAAGCTAGCCGCGGATGAATAAATAAGATAGATGGACTGCCAAAGATGCTGATCATTTTTGCCAGTCTTTGAGCACAGAATAAAGGGACCGATCTGGTCCCTTTTCTTTATTTTTGAAATCTTTTTAAATTATTTTAGAACTTTTTGGAAGACTTCTCGATTTAAACGTCTACCAAATTATTTTTGACAAGTTAGAAACAATGCACAAATGCAATCAGCTTTTAATAGTACGGCACTGTTGTAATAATTGATGGCAGACGTTACGGATCATGCTCGCGGTAATTTGAACTTCATTACCACGCTCATCAACGATATATCCTGCATGCACAGTCTTTGGTTCTAATACGTGTTTTAGGCCTTTATGGATTACTGCTTTACTCATACTCATCACACACTCCTTTTGCTAAGCCTGAAACTGGGAGAAACGGCTTTGGCTAATTCATGCATCTAGTATTGTAAATAAAGGCCCTGTTGTAAAATTTCAGATGTAACAAGTGTTTAACGATATTCTGTTACAATTTCAGCTGAGAATGATATCGTATTGCTCTTGCGTATACAGATTTTCCACTTGGAACTTAATCACGCGATTAATGAAATGTTCTAGATCAGCGACTGCAGGCGCTTCTGCCGTCAATAATCGATCAATGACAGCAGGATGCGCGACGACAGTAAAGCCACTCTGTGACTCATAAGCACGGGCATAACGCAGAATTTCCCTGAATATTTCGTAACATACTGACTCGGCTGTTTTGACATAACCACGTCCCTGACAAGTCGGACAAGATTCACAGAGCAAATGTTCCAGCGACTCACGGGTGCGTTTCCGGGTCATTTCTACCAGGCCCAGTTCCGATACCTGAGTAATCTTGGTCTTGGCATGGTCACGTTCCAGCATGCGCTCAAACTGTTTCATTACTTCTTCACGATGCTGCGCTTCCTGCATATCAATGAAATCAATGATAATAATTCCGCCCAGATTACGCAGCCGTAACTGACGTGCGATAACATCCGTCGCTTCCATATTGGTTTTAAAAACCGTATCTTCCAGCGAACGACCACCAACATAAGAACCAGTATTGACATCAATTGTGGCCATGGCTTCAGTCTGGTCAATCATCAGATAGCCGCCGGACTTCAATGCGACACGAGTTTGCAATGCCTTTTGCAGGTCTTCTTCGACATTATACAAGTCAAAAATTGGCCGTTCACCCGGATAATGCAGCAAACGGTCTTTCATGTTCGGAACAAATTCTTCGACAAATTCCTGCAACTTGGCATGAATTTCACGTGAATCTACGTAAATTTTGGCAGTTTCTTCATTGGCCAGATCACGAATCACCCGCTGCGGCAAAGGCAATTCTTCAAAGATCAAAGACGGTACTGCAATAATCTTTTGCTTGCGCTGGACATATTCCCAAAGCTTGGCCAGATAAGCCATATCCTGTGCAATGGCTTCTTCTTCAATCCCTTCTGCCGCAGTACGTACAATCACTGAACCTGGCAGCTTATGTTCTGCCTGAATCCGCTCAATGATCGAACGCAAGCGATTGCGCTCTTCCTCGGATTCAATCCGTTGCGATACACCGATATGATTGCCATATGGCATCAGCACCAAATAACGCGAAGGAATCGACAGATCGGTAGACAGGCGTGCGCCTTTGGTACCGAGCATATCTTTCATCACCTGAACCGTGAGGACTTGTCCCGGTTGAAGTAGCTCAAAGACATTCGGGGTTGGCTGATTGCGGGGCCAGACCATATCATTGATATGTAAAAACGCAGTACGAGAAAGTCCGATATCCACGAAAGCAGCCTGCATGCCGGGTAAGACCCGCACCACTTTTCCTTTATAGACATTCCCTACCAGGCCACGCTTGGCCGTACGCTCGACAAACAGTTCATTGACCGTGCCGTTTTCAATTAACGCGACCCGACATTCCATCGGCGTGACGTTAATCAACAACTCGTCAGACATAACTACACTCAAAACATTATAAGAATTCTTTTCAGCAGTTAATTTAGTGCCTTAACCGTCTGTAATAACTGTACTGTCTCATATAAAGGCAAGCCAACCACATTGGAATAACTGCCCTGTATTTTTGGAATATAACGTGCTGCAATTCCTTGAATTGCATAAGCCCCTGCTTTACCCAGTGGCTCACCTGTCGCCCAGTAACTTTCCATATCTGCAGCGCTCAGGATTTGAAATTCGACCTGTGTGCGTACCACTATACTGTATTTTTCATGCTTTGTACGAACACAGACACCGCTATATACATCATGCCACCGACCGGAGATTTTTGTCCACATTTCAATCGCATGTTGTTTGGATTCAGGTTTGCCCAAAATCTCCTGATCCACCCCCAAACTGGTGTCCGCAGCAATAATAATTGCATCAGGATAAAGCTCTGCCACGGCATCGGCTTTGGCACGTGCCAGACGTTCAACATAGGCTGCGACCGACTCGCCTGCTTGTACAGATTCGTCGATCTCGGGACTGTAAATATCGAAGCTCAGCCCGAGTTGTTGCAATAACTCGCGACGCCGGGGTGAGCTCGAAGCTAGAATTATATGCGCCATTTTTTGAGCATATAATAAATAGCAGGCCAAACCAGAATACTGGTCAGCATCGGAATCCAGTGCCGTGCATAAGAAAATTGCACGCCAGCTATAATCTGGGTAAAAAAGATCATCAGCAGATATGCGACAATCGCCAGCCCCATAATCACCCAGAGATTATTAAAGGTCAGGATACGGCGTTCACGGGTCAGAAAGCGAGCTAAAAAGGCAATAATGATAAAGCTCAGCGCATTCAGACCCAAAGGTGCATCCAGCAGCAGATCAATAAAAATACCCGTACCAAAGGCAAACCAGATCCCGCACCAGGTTGGCTGACATAACACCCAGAAGAGCATGATCATCAGCATAAACAGCGGACGCCAGCCCGAGAGATTATAGGAAAGTGGATAGACCATTAAAATAGAAGCCACAATCACCGAAATGACGATGGCCATTAAAGGGTCACGATGCTTTCTGGATTTCATCTTAGCGATTGACATGCGGTTGCTCCATCGCTAATGAATCGGAAAATAACACCACCACATGATGTCCACCGGCCAGCTGAGCCGCAGGCGTCACATCAATCTGGGCAAATTCACCAGAATTATGGCGTTGTACTTTAGATACCTGCCCCACCAGATAACCTGCCGGAAAATGTTGTCCCAAGCCCGAACTATAGACTTTTTCACCGACCTTGATATTGGCGCTGGTCGGTACATATTCCATTTTTAAACGTCCCAGATCACCTGTGCCCGAAACAATGGCACGCATACCGGTATGTTCCAGGCGCACTGACAGTGAATGTTCTTTATCGGACAACAGCATGACCCGGCTACTATGCGGATAGACATTGATAATCTGTCCCATGATACCCTTGTCATCCAGTACCGTTTGCCCGACTTTCAGCTCGTTATTTGAACCCCGGTTGATCACGATAATATGCCGTAATGGATCGGCATCGGTACCAATCACTTCGGCAATTTCAATACGTCCATCAATGATCAATGGCGTGTCCAATAGACCGCGCAAACGTGTATTTTCAGCAGAAAGTTCAGAGATTTTTTGTAAGCGTACCTGTGCCTGTAACAGCTCGGCCTGCATCGCGGTATTTTCCCGACGCAACTGAGCTTCAGACTTGGTTTGTTGATTCAACCACTCTCGCGACAATACCGGATAACTGGCCACCGCATAAATAGGATTATAAGCAGCGTACAGTACATCCCTTGCAGGTTGAACAACATGCGGCATGCGCCAATCAAAGAAAAGCACCACCAGGCATGTTACCAATGCAATGATAAAAGAGCGAAAAGATGGCGGTTGTCGAGAAAACAGATGTGCTTGCACCCGCCGAATCCTTTTCTTAGCCTACGAATAACATGTCATGATTTGGGTTGTCGAAAAATTCGAGTACCTTGCCTCCACCACGTGTCACGCATGATAGTGGATCTTCTGCAACCACGACTGGCAGGCCTGTTTCTTTGGCAAGCAGCTTGTCCAGGTTACGTAGCAATGCACCACCACCAGTTAACACGATACCGCGTTCAGCGATGTCCGAAGAAAGCTCAGGAGGTGTGTGTTCTAGCGCAGATTTCACAGCAGACACGATGTTTTGCAATGGATCAGAAATCGCTTGGGTGACTTCGTCAGAATTAACCACGATTGCGCGAGGCACACCTTCTGCGAGGTTACGGCCACGAACTTCAATTTCAAGCGGTTTAGCACCTTCATCTGGCAACGCCATACCCACTTCTTTTTTGATCACTTCAGCAGTGGTTTCGCCGATCACACAGCCATGCGCTTTACGCACATAGTTAATGATCTGCTCATCAAAGACATCACCGCCAATCCGTAAAGAGTCTGCATAAACACAACCTTGCAGGGAAATGATTGCAATTTCAGTGGTACCACCGCCAACATCGACCACCATCGAACCACAAGCCTGCTCAACTGGCATACCTGCACCAATCGCTGCTGCCATTGGCTCTTCAATTAAACGTACATCACGTGCGCCCGCATTAAACACGGCTTCACGAATGGCACGGCGCTCAACCAGAGTCGATTTACATGGCACGCAAACCACGACACGCGGTGCCGGAGTAAATAAACGGTTTTCATGTACTTTGCGAATGAACTGATTCAGCATGGTCTCAGTGACTTCAAAATCCGCAATCACACCGTCTTTCATAGGACGGATCGCTGAGATATTGGCTGGGGTACGACCTAGCATTTGCTTCGCTTCAAGACCGACTGCCGCAACAATTTTATGTGAACCACTATGACGGATGGCTACAACCGTTGGTTCATTTAATATAATGCCTCGTCCTGGCGCATAAATAAGTGTATTTGCTGTACCTAAATCAATGGCAAGATCGGGCGAAAACAAGCCTATTAGTCGTTTTAGAATCACGGGGACGTTCTCAGTTAAACTTTATATGGACGCAAGGTCGCCACTTTAACTAAATGTGATGATTTGGACAAGTCAATCGCTTATCATAACGCATGATAATTTGAATTTTTTTAATACTGATTAGGTAATATTATGTCTACATCGGATGCACAGCATTCTGCAGATTTAAGTGCAGAAACAGTTTCAGCTATTGCCAACCTTGCAAGGTTATCTCTCAATGATACGCAATCTGCTGAATATGCTCAAAGTTTAAATAAAATTTTAGGCATGATGGAAACCCTGAAAGGCATCAATACCGACGGTGTTGAACCACTGAAAAGCCCTTTCGACCACCCACAGCCTTTACGTGAAGATGTCGTGTCGGAAAGCAATCATCGTGAGGAATACCAAGCAGTTGCACCTACTGTACAGGACGGTTTGTATCTCGTCCCACGCGTGATTGAGTAATTATTACCCAGTTCATTCTTTTTATTAAATTAAACGTAAAGAATTATTTCTCATGACAGATTTACACCGCTTATCCATTCGTGAACTGACTGAAGGTTTGGCAAATGCTCAATTTTCATCCCGCGAATTGACTCAACACTATTTAAAACGCATCGAAAAAATTGATGCACAGGTCAAGGCTTATGTGACCGTGACTGCTGAACAGGCATTGGCTCAAGCTGATGCTGCCGATGCTGCAATCAAAGCTGGCAATGCCTCTGCCCTGACTGGTGTGCCAGTTGCCCACAAAGATATTTTCTGTACCCAAGGCATTAAAACCACTGCCGGTTCAAAAATGCTGGACAATTTTATCTCTCCTTACGACGCAACCGTTGTAGCGAAAGGTAAAGCTGCGGGCCTGGTCACTTTGGGTAAAGTGAACATGGACGAATTCGCGATGGGTTCGACCTCTGAGAACTCATATTACGGCGCAACTGCCAACCCTTGGAACCTGGGCCATGTCCCTGGTGGTTCTTCAGGCGGTTCTGCAGCAGCTGTGGCAGCGGATTTGGCACCATTTGCAACTGGTACTGACACCGGTGGTTCAATCCGTCAACCTGCATCATTCTGTGGTCTGACCGGTCTTAAACCGACTTACGGTCGTGTATCGCGCTTCGGTATGATTGCCTATGCATCATCACTAGACCAAGGTGGTCCAATGGCACGTTCTGCAGAAGACTGTGCTTACCTGATGAATGTCATGGCCGGTCATGATGCCAAAGATTCAACTTCAATGGATCAAGTGGTAGATAACTATGTCGCGAACCTGAACGCTACCTCAGTAAAAGGTTTACGCATTGGTATTCCAAAACAGTATTTTAATGTTGCTGGCCTAGCTGAAGATGTTAAAGCACGTGTCGAAGAATCACTTAAAAAGTTAGAAGAAATGGGCGCTACGCTTGTTGAGATCGACCTCAACATGACTGAAAGCTATGTTCCGACTTATTACCTGATCGCACCTGCCGAAGCTTCTTCGAACCTATCACGTTTTGATGGCGTACGTTATGGCTATCGCGCAGAAAATCCTGTGGACCTGATGGACCTGTACAAGCGTTCACGTTCAGAAGGTTTTGGTGCAGAAGTGCAACGCCGTATCCTGATTGGTACGTATGCCCTGTCTGCAGGTTATTACGATGCTTACTATGTAAAAGCACAGAAAGTACGTCGCCTGATCCAGCAAGATTTCCTTAAAGCATTTGAATCGGTCGATGTCATTGCAGCACCTTCTGCGCCAACGACTGCCTATAAAATTGGTGCAGATTTAACGCCAGTTGAAATGTACCTAGGCGATATTTATACGCTTGCGGTAAATCTGGCAGGTCTTCCTGCGATTAACGCGCCTGTCGGTTTTGACCAAAATAACTTGCCAGTTGGCTTACAGCTGATTGGTAATTACTGGTCAGAATCTCAATTGTTGTCTGTGGTACATCAGTATCAACAGGCCACAGATTGGCATACAAAACGCGCTGCAATTGCTGAGGAGAATGCATAATGGCTCAAGCTCAAAAATCGGCTAAACCAAAATCTAACCTGATTGAGGGTTGGGAAGTCGTTATTGGTATCGAGATTCACACCCAGCTTGCCACCAATACCAAAATTTTCTCGGGTTCATCGACTGTATTCGGTAATGATCCAAACACCCAAGCCAGCCTTGTAGATTTGGCCATGCCGGGCGTATTGCCGGTATTGAATAAAGAAGTGGTGGATCTTGCGATTCGCTTTGGTTTGGGTATCGATGCCTATATTGATCAGGCTTCTGTATTTGCACGTAAAAACTATTTCTACCCGGATTCACCAAAAGGCTACCAGATTAGCCAGATGGACAATCCGATTGTGGGCTTGGGTCATATCGACATCCAGCTTGAAGATGGCACGGTTAAACGGATTGGCGTAACCCGTGCACACCTTGAGGAAGATGCAGGTAAATCGATTCATGACCAGTTTGAAGGCATGTCTGGTATCGACTTGAACCGTGCCGGTACGCCACTGCTTGAAATCGTATCTGAACCAGATATGCGTTCGGTTGAAGAAGCGGTTGCTTATATTAAAGCGATTCATACGCTGGTGCGCTGGTTAGGCATTTCTGACGGCAACATGGCAGAAGGTTCATTCCGTTGTGACTGTAACGTGTCTTTACGTCGTCCGGGTCAACCCTTCGGTACGCGTTGCGAATTGAAAAACCTGAACTCATTCCGTTTTATTGAACAAGCGATCAATGTTGAAATTGAACGTCAAATGGAAATTCTAGAATGGGACGGCACCATTGATCAGGAAACGCGTTTATTCGACCCCGTGAAGATGGAAACGCGTTCTATGCGTTCAAAAGAAGAAGCGAATGATTACCGCTACTTCCCAGACCCAGACTTGTTGCCTGTGGTGATTGCTGATGAGCAAATCGAAGCAATTCGAGCGACTATGCCTGAGCTTCCTGCTGCACGTCGTGCGCGTTTCGTGGCGGACTTTGGTGTGACTGAGTATGATGCTCACGTTCTTACACTGACTCGTGAAATGTCAGAGTTTTACGAAGACGTGGTGAAAGCTGCTGGTGGCGCTGCGCAAGGTAAGATTGCTGCCAACTGGGTGATGGGTGAATTCTCAGGTGCTTTAAACAAAGCAGGTTTAGATTTGGCTGACTCTCCTGTTTCTGCTGAGAAACTGGGCGGTATGATCGCGCGTATTGTGGACAACACGATTAGCGGTAAGATCGCAAAACAAGTATTCGGCTTTATGTGGGACGAAGGCAAAACTGCGGACGAAATTATTGTTGAGAAAGGCTTGAAACAGGAAACTGATACAGGCGCGATTGAAGCGATTATTAAGGAAGTGCTTGCTGCCAACGAGAAGATGGTTGAAGAGTATAAATCTGGTAAAGAGAAAGCTTTTAACGGTCTAGTTGGTCAAGTGATGAAAGCATCTAAGGGTAAAGCCAACCCTGCACAAGTGAATGAGTTGATGAAGAAATTGATTGGTTGATTTAAACCATTAATTTGAATAAAAAAGCCTCGATTTATCGGGGCTTTTTTATATACTAAAACATCATAATTATTTGAATAAAAATAATGGAATCAATCGATGTCATCGTAGCTCTTATTGGCATAGTAGTAGCAATATTCTCTATTCCTAAATCCTTACATGCAATCGGCGAACACAAACGTAAAAAGTTTAAGGACGAATTAGATAATTTTATCGAATATTTTGAAAAATTTTATAAAGCAGATGAAAGTAAGTATCCCAAATTATTAAGAGATAAAGCTGCTCAAAATATTACTCGCTCCAAAGATATGAATGCAGAATTACTTCACTATTTAATCAATTTACATGAAAAGGGTTTAGTAAACTTTGATCAAGCCACAGATCATTACTACTGGGGAAGTAGATTTCTTACATATAACAGCAATAATAATGTAATTACTTTTAAAACAAAGAGATATACCTCAAGTAATGTATCCAAGTTAAATTATGTCTTGTATGCTTGTTTCCTTACTTTAGCTATATTTACATTAGTTGGATGGATTGAGTTTTTAAAAGTAACTTGGTTCGATAATATAATTAGTATCGCATTGATTATACTTGCTACAAGATTCTTAAATACTGCCGATGATATGAAAGAAGCTTTAAATTTTCTCAAGCTGATGAAGAATAGTGCTGATAAAGATGAATCTAAAGAAATGAATGAAACTGATAGTTCTATCGATTTGGCATCCTGAACCCAACTCTGCACAAGTAAATGAATTAATGAAGAAATTGATTGGTTAAAACTGATTAATTTTGGAATAAAAAACCCGCTTTAGAGCGGTTTTTTTATTTTTTCAATAATTTCTTTAATGTTGGCATTAATCTCTTCTACATGATTAAAAAACTGTTCTGATAAGTTTTCTCTAGCAATTTTTGACTCAATGATTTTATGATCGGCTTCTGTTCTATCTTTTTGCAAAAGACGTACTGCTTTGGTTAATTTTTTTGAAGATCCTATTTTTTCTTCAAACAATCCTAATAACTCTAACTTACTAATATCTCGTCCTGATTCATATACAAAATCCTTATCCAAACAATCTTTATTATTTCTAAGAAAATCTTTTAAAGTTTTCTGATTAATATTATCTGGTCCGACTAATTTAAAGAGTTCACTACAACTATCAAAATAAGATTTTTGAGTATTTTCGACTGGAGGACGGCAATAAATATTTTGTACTTTATTAAAAATATTATTCTCAAACAGTGAGTTTAATGACTCTAAGTTGTTAGTTAAATCTGATAATTCATCAGTATAGTTCACCCACGCACCTTCATAATTTCTATTAAAGAATTTTTCATAGGCTTCGTCATTAGGGAGAAAATCTAATTCATGGATATTAAGCTCGTGCGAATGCCAATATCTTTGTTCAAATTCGCTCATGTTAGCCAAATCTTTATATATGGCAACAATGGCTGATTTTCCATTTGCTAATGCTTTTCTACCATGTCTAACATGGATATATCTTTCTTCAGGTGTTTCTTCAGAACAAATATAGATATGCCCACCTGATCTAGAATCATCGAGTTCATAATATTCAGGATAATCAAAATATCGAGCTAATACAGATTCATCAAAAAGTACCTGTGATAACTGATGAGCTCCTAGATATAATCTTTTCTTATACTCTGGAATACTTTTTCTAACTAAATCACTAGAGTAAAAAAATTCTTCTAGCATCTGCTTTGAAGGAAAATATATATGCACCTTAATCGGAGTAAATTCAAATTCTCTCGTTTCTGAGTCTATTGATATTTGAGACAATTCGACATTTGCATTGATAGTCCCATAGTTCGCAGCTACTAAATCTTCCATAGCACGCATGACAATTGAATTATCAATTTCAATTTTATTTGCTATTTCTGAACTAGCGGTTCCACCAAATGATTTATTCCAATTTTCTATTGAAATTTTTTCGATATTTTTCTGTATTTCATCTAATTTCAAGGAAAAACTCTCACTTTTCTAATTATGACGGTATAACATGTTAATTTATAAAATCTTTCCAACTTTATTCAAGTGATAATTCTCAACGTAAAATAACATGACCATTAAAAAAGTATCCTCCATCACCAAACTTGAAGACTTAGGACGTATCCAGCTTCCCTAATCCCTCTAAATTTCCCTTTAGAAAAGGGAGACTTTGTCATGTGATTAATTGGATACGCGTAGTTCCCTCTCCTTTATTAAAGGAGAGGGTTAGGG
>NZ_MJIQ01000083.1:0-636 GCF_001878775.1 Acinetobacter sp. AR2-3 | reverse complement strand
TCCACAACAAGTTGTTCTTCATGACGATGTATCTGAGGGTCTGTAGCTCAGTTGGTTAGAGCACACGCTTGATAAGCGTGGGGTCACAAGTTCAAGTCTTGTCAGACCCACCACTACTGACGAAGTACGGAAAATCAGAAACATTGACTTATTGATAAGCTGGGGACTTAGCTTAGTTGGTAGAGCGCCTGCTTTGCACGCAGGAGGTCAGGAGTTCGACTCTCCTAGTCTCCACCAAATTTCAAGATCATAAAAGCATGCTTTTCCTTGAAATTTAAGCAAGAAGCTACGCTTCGCGCAGTATGTAATCATACAGTGATGAAGTTGTTTAGTTCCTAAGCGATCAAGTGATTAGATCCTAGAGATTAACAAGTACAAGCGTTATGATACGCGCACTTGATAATCTCTGTGATTTATCACAGTTTCCTGACCTGACGAAGGCTGGAAAAATCATTAACAGAATATATTTGAGTTGAAATAATTTGTTCATACTCGTTTAAATCAAAATTAAGAACTTGTTCTTAATTGAGAGATTGATGAGTTACTAGCGAAATTAACTGAATCAAGCGTTTTGGTATATGAATCTAATTGAAGCTGTACTGTAGTTAAATCTACGAAACGCCAACTGTATGAGTA
>NZ_MJIQ01000082.1:4616-7390 GCF_001878775.1 Acinetobacter sp. AR2-3 | reverse complement strand
CATTATGTTAAGTGGGCATCAATCTGTGAGAAATTATTGATCATTTAGGTTCAGCTTTTCTCCAGGAAAAGTCAGTTTTTTTAGTGGTGTTTGAATGATGAATATTACCTAGAAACATTGATAAAAAGGATGTATCTTCATTTTCATCACATACCGTATCCATAATTTTTTTTGTTAATCCTGTAAAATATCTACAGTCTGTATTCTTTTGAAATCCTCTACCCTGGAAACAATATCCAGACATCATATGACAATTGTTTTTAAAGATATTATATTCAATTTTTTTATTTTTAAGCTGTATGGCTCTATTTTTAATATCTTCTGAATGAATAACTTTATTCTTGTAAGTTGCTGTAAAGACATCTAATCCTGTACGGGGTGAAAAATCTCCTTTTTCTTCACCGCCAAATAAAAAATGGTCGAATGAAATAGACCTTATATGCCCATTACCGAATAATTCTATTACCTCATTATTTCCTATATATATGCCCGTATGATCAAAAAATAAACCTAGGCTTACAACAACAATAGATCCTGGTTCTAAAGAAACAGGATCACAAAAAATACTATTAATACTTGAATATTTAGATGCTTCAACATAATAGGGTGATTTATATTGATTTGAATTAACAAAACTAGATGTAGAGTTACCACTAGTCATAGATGTATTCATTAAGGATATAGATCCTCTATTTATTTCTTCAGAAGACGCATTTAATAACCAATTAAGATCATTATTTGATTGATTGTCCTTCCTCCAAATACCACTAGCTTCACAAGTAGGACATTTTATTTTTAAATTTCCTCTATCACAAGGGATTCTTAACTGTTGATGACAATTGCTGCATTGAATTTTAATAGTATTTTCTTGCTCCATAACATTTCCTAAACTTAATAGTTATCTTGATCTATTTCATTTAAAAAGTTTGAAATTGAAAAGATTTATATGAGCCATATTTTGAAATATTATAAACAACTTCTAAAATTAACATAATACACCTTATACGAAATGCGTTATAATTTTCTTTAGAAATCAATGCTGTAGTTTCTAGTTTATAGCTCATCTTCCCCAAGGTGGGCTTTTTTTATGATTTTTCACGTTCCACGCCTATTCTTTGATCAATGTTTCACGACTTTGTTCATATCAGTTTAACAATCGTGGTTAATCATAGGGTCTAAAAAAACGGCTCCAAAAGCCCCTTTTCTCCGGTTCCTGTTCAACATGCTCCGGCACTGGAATCCGCTTATTTTCCCTCCGCTCTGGAGTAGTCAATCCGTCATGTTTAGCTTCTGCTGTGTCAGGTTCGGGATCTGGTTTGACTATGCTGGGTTGCACTAATTCTTGATCGGTAAACGTAGTCATATTAGGTTTTGGGGCTTCTAATAGGCGTTGCATCGTTTCAATTTGGTTTTGATAGAAAGATTCCCGATCTTTGGCATCATCAAGCTGATTTTTGAGCATATCTATCTGCTGTCTAAGCAATAAAACTTCTGCCGAAGTTGGACTGTCTATTTTTACAGGCTCTTTTACATCCTGTTTTCTTGCAGGTTCACCAAATACACGGATGGCTTCTGAGAAATCAATCTTATTATCAGAATTTTTACTTAAAATTCCTTTGTTTATCTGATTATAGATGGTCTGTCTATTGATATTGTAAAGCTTGGATAACTCTAAAACTGAAAGGCTTTTCATGATGTAAAGTGATGCCTAATCTTGTAAAAATGTCTTGTCTATTAGACTGTCTAATAGACAAAACGACAAGTCTATATTTTAAGCAGTATTGAACCCGACTTTTTCTAGATAGGGTAAGTATTCCTGAACCTTATCAGGAATAGTTAAATTTTCAGAAATTCTTATAGCGAAGTCATCATAACTTTCACCAACTTTGCTGTACTTTGAAGCAAATGAAGGTTCATGAACTAGCTTATTTGAGAACAAAAGAATTTGTTTATCATTTAAGGCGATTTCCATTTTAATTGGCTGTGATGTTTTGGATCTTATTGTGAACTCAAAGCCAGTTATCTTGGTTCCAGACTTTTTGGTTTTATAATCAATAGTTATGTCCGAAGACTCATTAATTTGATCTTTTGCTACTTCAAGGACTTTCTTTTGAAAGTTATCAATTCTTGAAAGTTCTATTTCTGTTAAACCTAATGTATTTCGTAAATCAGAGAGAGAAATATAAAACTTTTTAGCAATCTTCCATTGCATACATATTTCATAAATCCGAACAGCATAAATACTAGAAAACTTACTTATTTGAAGAAGGTCATAACGCGTAAATTCTTTTTCTAAGCGACTTATTAATGGTATGACATCAGGAGCAAAAGATAAGTAAACAAAACCTGGCTTATAACCTACCTTAGATACCCATCGAGAAGTAAAAAAGATTTTAGAAGTATCTTCACTTAATAGATCAAAATCCCAATCCACATATGAAAATTGTCTGTCGAACAGGGTTTTACAAGCCCCTCGTAGCATGGAATAAGAGTTTTTGAGGCTAATATCAAACATTTCTGCATACTTTTTAGCTGATATTTTTATCAGAGAGTTAGCATCAATCAATGTTTTACTTTCTCTAGCTTCAATAATTGCTAAAAGTATTAAGCGCATTTCTACCAAATCAAGTTTGTAGCTTGCCTCAATCAAGATATTCGCTTTTACGACTATATTTTTACTCATTATTAGACCATAAAATTTTTATTAATTTACTATATATTTTTTTTTGTAGGAAATAAAGAAGAAAACGAGATAAACATATACTGCTAAAGGT
>NZ_MJIQ01000082.1:0-4542 GCF_001878775.1 Acinetobacter sp. AR2-3 | reverse complement strand
ATATACTGCTAAAGGTAGGGGGTGATCCTCTATAACCCTTTATCTACAAGCCTTTAAGGTAGGCTAAAAACATTAAAAACTATTAAAAACATTAAAAACATCAATTAAGAAAAATTGCCCTTGGTTTTCGCTACGCTCAAACTCTATTGAATCTCGCTTTCGCTCGATTCTAGGGACAATTTTTTGGTTAATACATATATCAATTTAAAAAAATCAAAAGCAATAATGCATTCGCTATGCTCATGCTTTTTTAAAAACAAAAGCTTCATCGTTCGCGCACTTCGTGACGCTCTGATTCTGAGTCACGTAAACAAAAGGAAGCCTGTAATCAGGGAAAAACCCGGCTAAAAGTTGAGGGTGTCAGTTCGCTCGTAGACACTCGCTCTGTAATATATTGTTTTAAAAAACTATTTTTTATTAGGATTTCTCACATCTGTTGAAATATCTTGTACTGTCTTATTTATTAATTGAAACGCTGCTGTATTTTCAGCATGTTCAATATATTTTTTCAGTTGTTCATTATTACTTAATCCATTAATTAAGATTGATGATTTAATTGCTCTTCCAATTTTCTCAATATCATTAGTTTCTTCTGAGATATTCATATAATTCAATAATTTTTTAACTGCTGCTCCTAAAAAAATTAATTCAGCATTTCTTTGATTTCGTGATTCAGCTTTGTTTTCAGCAGTCTTAGGGTCGAGGGCTTTTTGAATTTCGACAGCAATATTTTTTTCAAGAAATTCATTCTTAGCTGATCGTTTGAGCTGATCTAAAGACTTGTGCATTGTGAAATAAGCATCTGCACTTGTAGTTGATAGTCTTTCGAGTGCAAGTATTGATTGTTCGAGCTGTGTTGGTTTTATGCTTTGTTTTAACAGATTGAAATAAGTCATCCGTTTATCAAAATCATTTTTTTCATATCTACATTTTTTAACTAATGCCAAGTTTTGAATGAGTAGTTTTTCAGGATTTATTTCATATTCCCTAACAAAATTTTGCTCAATTAGTTTATGAAAAGGGAGTGTTTTAATGTGCTTGTAAAGTTCGCATAGTTCATCTTGAGTTACGACTAAATTTGGACGACCTGCCATTTATGAAAACCTCAAAAAATGTCACTAATTAAAAATTATCATAACCTGCAATTGGGGATGAGTCATAATTATTTCTGTTTATACAGAAATAATTAATGACCTCGTTTCCGTGTCTTTTAATTGACATACCCCCTAAAGGGGTTATGATCAAGTTAAAAGACACTACTCCTCGTCCTGCCGGAGGCAGAAGAGACCCAGCTAATAGAGGGATTTTTTATGTATTACTTTAACCAACGGCAGAATGTAAAAAATAAAAAAACTCTAATTAAGTCGGGTAAAAACAAAGGCAAAACAAAGAAAAGTCCAACTTCAAAAAATGGCTTTCACTACATCACTAGAACAGCTCATCACGCGACACTAAAGGAAGGGGAGTCTGTCGAATTTGTTAAGTCTGGGAACATGCCCCAATGGGCTAAGAACGACCCAAAGAAGTTCTGGCATAGTGCGGATAAATATGAAATCGAGCGCGGCCGGACTAGCCAAGTGATGACGGTCGCACTGCCAAAAGAGTTAAGCCAATGGCAACGGCAAGAACTTGTCGAAAAGTTTATTGATGAGTTCGCAAACAAGCATCAATTTCCGTTCACTTGTGCCGTTCATATCCATAAATCAGCAATTACGGGTGAAGATCAACCGCACTTGCATTTCATGTATTCAGAGCGAACCCTTGCCGATGGTTTGGAAAGACCACCGGAGCAATTCTTTAAGCAATATCGTCCAAAAAACCCAACAAAAGGTGGAGCTGAAAAACTAACAGCAGATGCATTGGGCTTAGGTCGTGATCAAATCGCTTATCATCGACAAGTTGCTGAGAACTTGATTAATGAAAGTCTGGTGACGTATGCACCCACTAAGGTTGTTAAAGTGAAAGGGCGTAATCCTGGGGAGCCGGAACTTGAAATTGTTGTGCCGAATATAGCTTCATGCTTGAGCAATAAAGACTATAACGCCAAATATGGCACTAATCTGAAAGATGTTGAGCAGATCCCACGTTATAAACTCAATAGCTCTGATCCTGACGTGATTAAAGAAGTTGAAGCAAAGAAGGAAACGATTTTACAAACTAGGGATTGGAATAATTTTGAGCTATATCAACAGCAGTATTACGCTATGCTTGAAAAGGTCAAGCGGAAAGAAGCTGAAATGCAGCAACGGCAAGTAATTGAGCGTGTTTCAGCATCCGATTTAGCCTACAAATTAGATTGGATAACGCATCAAGGAACAGTTGAAAAAGTGAAGGAAATTAGGAAGCTCGCAGTTCTCCAAGACGAACCAAATTCTAACTATATCGATGTACTTGAGCGCAAAGCATCCCTATTGAATGACGTGGCAATAAAAGAAGATCGGAAAGAGGTATCAACTCTGATTTATGAAATTTACAAGCATGATTTAGAGCAAATACAAGAATGCTCAAAGAGTCGATCTATGACTTATAGTGAAATGCGTATGTCAGAGCGTTTAAATGAGCGTATTTCACGATTTGAAAGCATATATGGTGCAAATACACATGGACAGCTTAAGGTTAAAAATACGCGAAATTATGATGATCTAAATAATACTTTCGAGCTGTAAACCGGACATTTCTATTTGGGGCTTACAATGAAATTTCGTATAAGAGTTTTTATGTTAAATAAAAAGACGCCTATGTAAAGGCGTCTTTTGAATATTTCTAGATTATTGAAAAGCTTGTCTTAGAACTTCACCTTTCTCTGTAGAAGTTTGGCTAGTTGTAGAGTTTTCATCATTTATATCTAAAATATCTTTTCTTTTTTCAGGGCCATAATATGAAATAAACTTATTTATAGATTTATCCCACGCTAAATAACTGTCGTTATATTCAGAAGTAAAACGATAGCCATCTTTTATTTTTTTAAGCTCCAATCCTTCACGACCTAACCAATAGTTAAGAACATGATCATATTTACCTGCTTCATTTTGAAAGTAGATATCTATAAAGCCATCACTGTTTCCAGTGAAAATTGAGTAAGCACCTTCACAGGTAACGTCTGAAGATCGGATAATATAGTCTTTTAAGCCATCATTATTAAAATCTATATTTACTAAAAACCCTTTATTGAAAGTGATTTTAGGATTTTTAACTTGCATTTCTTCATCTTCAGATATGCCTTGGCAGGTATCTATATACTCACTTTGAACTACTTCTTTAATCTCTATAGGCAGCTTATTGAAAGGAATACTATTATTTTTTACAGGGATTTCTGCTAAAGAATTTGTACAAAAAACAGCTATGGCTGCAAAACCTATTAACTTTTTCATTAATAAACCTATTTATTTGGATTTTATAGAGATTAATAGGTGTATCTAAAACCTTGTGCCATCATACAATCTTGTATCATTTCAGCTTTTTCATTTTGATTTACTTTAGCTAAACCTATGTCATAGCGACATTTTGCTAAAGCACTATTAGCATCATGTGGAGTAATTCCAGCTTTTCTCCACATAGGTTGTGATGTACTACATGCAGAAATTAAAAGTGTTGAAACAGCTAATGCCCCGATAATTGTTTTTTTCATAAAAAACTCTATAAAATTTAATCAAATAATTTTTCTATTCTATCAAATTTTATGAATTTTGTAATAAAAAATGGGAGCTTAAGCTCCCATTTTTACTGATGATTTTTTAATTCTTTTAGCATGGCATCCCGCAAGATTTCATTCATGCGTGTCTGATAACCTTTACCTTGTGCTTTGAACCATGCAAGTACGTCAGCATCTAAACGAATAGATGTTTGTTGCTTCACTGGACGATAGAATTGATTGTGGCGTACAGCATTACTCCAGTCGGTAATTTCAGGAATATCTGATAGATCTAGCTGATCGTCAGGAACTTTTCCCTTAGCAAGCAAGCGTTCAATTTCAGCATCTTGCTTGTCGCTGAATTTTTCATTCAGTTCTTTGCGTGAGTATCTAACCATGCTCATATTTATCTCGCTCTGCTTTAGTTACCTGTCTTGCACTAATGATTCGTATGATTTCACAGTCATCTTCATCAAAGATGGTATGAGCTACTAAGAGCATTAGTACGCCTTTCACTTTTCCAATGGTCTGCCAACGTTCTTCGCCATCGGTATGTCTGTCCTGGATTGAGATCCTTAAAGGATCTTCAAAAATAAGGCTTGCAGTTTCGAAAGAGACATCATGTTTTTTCTGATTCTTTCGATTCTTTGCCTCATCCCATTCGAAATACTGTTCCATAAAAAACATTCAAATTTGTATATACAATAATGTATCACAAAATTGTATCACTCAATGGCATAAGCGTAATTTTTAGTCAAAATTATTGGCAAAACATACCAAAACTGCTCATAAAAAAGCCGACTTGTTTCAAAATCGGCTTTTGGGGCATTTTTAGATTTTTATGGCTTAAATAAGTATCTGATATTTATATTAATATACAAGTGTACTTCGTATAACGCCCATTATGTTAA